>JAATGW010000359.1 GCA_015654495.1 Chitinophagales bacterium | reverse complement strand
TCAGGATCTGCGAGGAGCTGAAAGTGAATGTTTCACAGGATACCAAGTATTTCTGTATCTCTGAAGCGGTTGCTCTCTATCTTCAGAAATTTATTCTTTACAGGAAAAGGAAGGTGTTCTATAGTGCTGACGGTACCAATAAGGGGCTGTTTGATGTTATAAATACACATAAAGAGCATGAAAATTTTCTTTATCCCTGTTCTGAAAATCAGGAAGACAATGAGATCGTGAACTGGCTGAAACAGAATAAATGCGAGTTTGCCACACCATTTATGTACCGGACTATCAGCAATAATGTTAAGGCTGAAATGGGTACCACCGAATTTGATGTGATCTGCTTTTTTACTCCAAGTGGTGTAAAGAGCCTGCTTGAAAATTTCCCATCCTATAGTCAGAACGGAACAGTGATCGGGGCTTTTGGAAACAATACTTCCAGGGCGATCGTAGATGCGGGCCTGGAACTGCATATTAAGGCTCCGGAACCTCAGCTGCCCTCCATGGTTGCTGCACTCGAGCGGTTTTTATCCGAAAATCTGAAAGCAAAATAGGCGGAAAGCCCTCTGCTGCTTTAATTCGTATATATATTAACTAATTAATAAAGGAACTACATCGGTAGTTCCTTTTACTTTGCAGTTCCTTCAAGTATATATGACAAAATTTTCCAATCACCTGGTGCATGAAACGAGCCCGTACCTGTTACAGCACGCCCATAATCCGGTGAATTGGCGGCCCTGGAGTGAATCAGCTTTAAAGCTGGCTTCCGACGAAAATAAGCCGGTCCTTGTGAGTATCGGATATTCAGCTTGTCACTGGTGCCACGTGATGGAAAGGGAAAGTTTTGAAGATGAATCTGTCGCTGAATTAATGAACCGCGACTTCATTAATATTAAGATTGATCGTGAAGAGCGCCCGGATCTTGATCATATATATATGGACGCTGTTCAGGCGATGACCGGCAGCGGCGGCTGGCCTCTGAATGTTTTTCTTACTCCGGAGGGCAAACCTTTTTACGGCGGAACCTATTTTCCTCCCCGGCCTTTTCATAACCGGCCTTCATGGAAGGATGTTTTACATGGGATTGCGCAGGCATGGCAGGAGAGAAAGGATGAAATATCCGATCAGGCCGATCAGATGCTGCAACACCTGAAAAACTCCAACAGCATCGGACTCAACAACCGCATGCTTGAAGGTTTGAATGGAGAAACGCCGTTCAGCCGGGAACAGCTGAAGTCAATGCGGGACGAATTAATGAAGTCGGCGGATAAAACCTGGGGTGGATTTGGGAATGCTCCAAAATTTCCACAGACATTTCTGATCCGTTTTCTCCTCAATTACGATTACTATTATAAGGATGACGAAGCCCTTAAACATGCAAAACTTAGCCTTGACAAGATGATTCAGGGAGGGATATATGATCATATAGGTGGTGGATTTGCGCGCTACTCGACTGATAGCGAATGGCTGGTGCCCCATTTTGAAAAGGTGACCTATGATAATGCCTTACTGGCATATGTACTCGCTGATGCATACAGAATTTTCCGTGAAGAAAACTACCTGCTTACCCTTAGGGATACCCTGAATTTTATGGTGAGAGATATGATGCAGGAGGATGGCGGTTTTTATTCTGCTCTGGATGCCGACAGTGAAGGAGTTGAAGGGAAATTTTATACATGGTCCGGGAAAGAATTTGCCGAAGTTGCAGGTACGGATGCTGAAATAATCGCTGAACTTTTTGACATAACGGAAGAGGGTAACTGGGAACATACAAATATCCCCTGGCTTAAAGAAACGGTGAGGGATTTTGCAGCGAAGAAAGGAATTTCTTTTGAATTACTTGCCCAGAAGAAAAACGCCGTCACAGAAAAGTTGCTTACGTACAGGAATAGCCGCATTTCACCCGCGCTGGACGATAAATGCCTGCTTGGCTGGAATGCACTGATGAATTCTGCGCTTTCGAATGCTTTTGCCGCAACCGGTGATAGCCGGTGGTTGAAATATGCTGAACGCAACGCATTATTTATGCTTAATCATTTCCGGGATAAGGCAACCGGTGAATGGTATCACACGTTCAAAAATGGAAAGGCAAGCTATCCTGCATTTCTGGATGATCTTGCCTGCCTCATACAGGCATTGATTCTTTTGAGTGAAGTGTCCGGGAACAGATCCTGGCTGGAGCATGCAAAAGAAATAACCGGATTTGTAATGAATGAATTTGCAGATGATGAGTCTCCGCTTTTTTTCTATACCGGGAAAAATCAGTCTGATGTGATTATAAGGAAAAAGGAGTGGTATGACGGCGCGACTCCTTCAGGCAATGCAGTAATGGCTGACAATCTGCGCCGCCTGGGAATTATGACCGACAACAGGAAATGGAGAGAAAGATCGGAACAGATGGTGATTTCCTTGCATGAGATGACTATCAGGTATCCGAACTCTTTTGGTTTGTGGGCATGTTTGTTGTTGGAGCAGTTAGCAGGAACCATGGAAATTGTAATTCTGGGTCGCAACGCTGAGAAAGATTCGAAAATAGTGTTGAAAACTTTTCTGCCAAACAAGGTTTTTCAGTTTTCCACGTTTCCGGAAATGGGTAATCCCATGCATGCGGGAAAAACCGCTTCGGATGAAACTTTTTTCTATTTGTGCAGGGATTATTCGTGTAAGAAACCGGTAAAAAATCCGGCGGAATTGCTCCAAATGATTGAAAAGGAGAAGTTAACTTAAAAATAATTGGGCACAATAACTGTTTTCCGGTAACGTTTATTTATAGGCTGAAACCCCGTGTTTTGGCCTTGTTAAAAATAAATTTAAGATTGGTTAACGTAAAAAAACTATTGATTTTTTTAGTTTATATTTGTCCACATACCCTTTAATTTTTTTTATGAAAATGAAAAGCCTTCTGCTCAACCTGGTAACACTAACTCTTGTCACAATCGTGGTATCGAGTTGTGGTAAACTTGGAAAATCAAAATCCAAGGGTTCACCAGTTGATGGGCAATTACATGGTGTCGCACCCGGCGGAAAGTATAACCTCCCCAAACCTCCGGGCATGGTTTATGTTCCCCAGGGAACATTCCATATGGGGCCGAGTGATGAAGACATTAGTTATGCCTTCACTGCACGGAACAAACAGATTTCCATTAATGGATTCTGGATGGATGCTACAGAAATCACCAATAACGAATATCGTCAGTTTATGCAATGGGTTCGCGATTCAATCGCAGCAACCATTCTGAGCTACAAGAAAGCGGGTGGTGATGGTACTGATATCATCGACTGGAAGAAAGCAACGACAATTAAATGGGGAGATCCTAAAACACTGGAGCAGCTGAACGCTATGATCGTTACTCCTGATAACAGGATTTTCGGCAAAAAAGAACTCGATGCTGAAAAACTGTTGTACCGTTCAGAAATCTTTGACTACAAAGAAGCTGCAAAAAGGGAAAATTCAACTAAAGCACGTTCTCAGTTCATTGTAAAGAAAGACGTTAAGATCTATCCCGACACACTGGTTTGGATCCGTGACTTCTCTTATTCTTATAATGAGCCGATGTCGAAAAGATATTTCTCCCATCCTGCTTTCGGCAACTATCCTGTTGTCGGAGTAAGCTGGAAACAGGCAACTGCCTTCTGCGAATGGAGAACAAACTACCTTAACTCTTTCCTTGAAAGCAAGAAGAAAGTAACTGAATCTGATTTTCGGTTACCCACAGAAGCTGAGTGGGAATATGCAGCACGCGGTGGTCGTTCACAGGCTCCATACCCATGGGGTGGTTATTACCTGAGAAACAAGAAAGGATGTCTGCTCGCCAATTTCAAACCTGGCCGCGGTAACTATCCTGAAGATGGTGGATTCTATACAGTTCGTGCCGATGCTTACTGGCCTAATGATTTCGGTCTGTATAATATGGCTGGTAATGTTGCAGAATGGACTTCTTCATTGTATTATGAAGGTGCTTATAACTTCCAGCATGACATGAATCCTGATATTCGCTGGAATGCAAAAGAAAGCGATCCTCCCCGTATGAAACGTAAAGTGATCCGTGGTGGAAGTTGGAAAGACGTAGGTTATTTCCTTCAGACCAGCGCACGTAATTATGAGTACATGGATACTGCAAAATCATACATAGGTTTCCGTTGTGTGATCGATCTTCCTCCGACAGCTGGTAAGAAAAAATAAACGCTCAGATAACTTAATTTTTACAAAAATTTTAAAGTCCCTCATGCTATGTAAAGTTCAAATACTTTACATAGCATGTTATTCCCTGAAAACCAATTTAAATCAATTCTAAAAACATCAATCATGGCAGGTACATCAAAATCAGTTGACAGGCTCGCGAATATTATTGTATGCGTAGGCGCAGCAGTCGTAATCTTCGGAGCATGGGCAAAAATATTGCACAAACCGTACGCAGACTTTATGCTGACCGTTGGTCTGCTTACAGAAGCGGGCATCTTTATTTTCTATGCATTCCTTCCACCTCCCGGCGCTGAAATGAGCAAAATCGCTGAAGGTTTACAGGGTGCTATCGGCAAACCTGCCGGAAATCCTGCCCTTGCACATATGGACAAAATGCTTCAGGAAGCAGAAATCAATCCTGCTAACCTGAAAAGATTAAGCGATAATTTTTCAAAATTCGGTACTACAGTTGAAAAGATGGGCGATATCGCTGATATCAGTTCAGCAACTGCCGATTATACTAAAAAGACTAAGGAAGCCTCTGCAGCTCTAGGTACAATGAAAGATGCTTATGTAAGTGCAGCAAGCACCGTACAGCATTTCAACCAGGCGGCAGACAGCACCAAAGCTTTCCATGAGCAGGTACAGACACTTACCAAAAACCTTGGTTCACTGAACACTATTTATGAAATTGAATTGCAGGATACAAACAATCACCTGAAAGCAATGAACAATTTCTATAGCAGTATGGTGACTGCATCTACAACAATGCAATCAAGCGTTGAAGATGCTAAGAAAACTCAGGAACAGATTACTTTGCTTGCAAAGAACCTTGGAAACCTGAACAACGTTTATGGAAATATGTTAGCAGCCATGCAGGGTCGCGCATAATCGGGACAACCTGTATGAAAAACCTAACTCTAAACATTTAAATCCAGAAAACTCATGGCACTTCCTAAAGAGCCCAGGCAAAAGATGATCAACATGATGTACCTCGTGTTGACCGCGTTGCTTGCGCTGAATGTATCTGCAGAAATCATCAACGCCTTTAAGGTGGTTGATAATAGCCTGCAGCAATCAAACACAGTACTCAATAGTTCTACAAAATCTATTTACGATAATTTCGCTGAACTGCTGAAAGATCCGAAAACAGCTGAAAAAGCTGCCATCTGGAAACCAAAAGCAGACAAAGCCAGGGAACTCGCTGAACAGGCTTCAAACACAATTAACAAATTAAAAGGTGAATTGCTTAAAGAAGCAGGTTTCAACCCTGCCGAAAACGGCGATTCCAGTTTTAAAGAAGATAATATCGATGCAGCAACAAGGCTCTTCGATACCAAAGGACAGGGAAAAGTTTTATACTCAACATTGGAAGATTTCAAGAAAAATGTTCTTGCAATCGATCCGGATATCACAAAGGCACTGGGTAATAAAATACCTGTAAACCTGGCGATTCCTGCTTCAAAAGCGGGCAACACTAAAACAGGTGACGTGATAAAGGACTGGACCTTCAGTTATTTTCACATGACTCCTACAGTTGCTGCATTAACAATGCTGAGCAAATTTCAGAATGATATTAAGAATACAGAAAGCCAGATTGCCACATACTGTGCAAACCAGGTTGGATCTGTTAAACTCATCCTGGACAAATTTGAACCACTTGTAGGTACTAATTCTACCTACTTTATGCCTGGCGAAGAAATGGTTATTAGAGCCGGTCTGGGTGCATTTAACAATGCAGTTAAACCTACGATTACGATCGATGGAAAAACAATTGCTGTAAACGATCAGGGTGTGGCTGAATCCAAATTCAGTGTAGGTGGAACAGGCACACGTAAAATGCATGTAAATGTAAAATACGTTGATCCTAACTCTGGTGAATTAAAAGAAACATCAAAAGATATCGAATACACTGTGGGTGCTCCTTCAGGTGTTGCTGTATCTGCTGATAAAATGAATGTACTTTATATCGGAGTTGATAATCCGCTTACTATTACAGCTGGTGCCGGTAGCGAAAAAGTAAATGCTCAGTTCAGTGGTGGAACTATCTCCAAAGCCGGCGCAGCCAAATACATCGCTAAACCAGGCGCAATCTCTCTTGGTGAACATAGCATAACTGTACTGGTTGAAGGAAAGTCTGCCGGTAAAGTAATGTTCAGGGTTAAGAAATTACCTAATCCAACTGCTTATGTCGGAAACCTGAAACCAGGCCGCGTACCATCGGCACAGCTTCGTGCAATGGGTGGTGTAATGGCTAAGCTGGAAGAATCCGAGTTTGCAGCTGAATTCACTGTTATCAGTTATAATGTTGGTGTAATGAACCAGGGTGAAGACTATCAGCAGGCGCCAAACGCAGGTCCTAGATTTGCAGGAAGCGCTGCTACTATGATTAATAAAGTGAAACCGGGGTCTGTTGTAATGATCACTGACATCAGAGTGAAAGATCCGGCAGGTGCTGAACGTGTGTTGCCAACCAGCTTAAGCTATCACCTGCAATAAGTAAGTTTAACAATAAGAACTGAAACTGAATCGTTTAATTTGTATTATAAATCTTTGACCATGAAATTCCATTTGGCAAAATATGTGTTACTGGTGGCAGCCTTCGGTTTGGCAGTGACTGTAGCCGATGCACAGACCCCGACCCGTAAGAAGACGACGCGCCCTAAAGGCACGACGGCCAAAAAAGCCACCACCAAGAAAACAAATACAAAAGTTTCCAATGCCAATCTGGATGCACAGGCCAAAGACACTACTCCGGTAGCTGTGGCGCCGGCTAAAGATCCACTGGAACAATTCAAGCCTTTGAAATCTCTTCGTAATGATGCTGCGATAGAACGCAACCTCGTTAAAGAAAGAACACCGCTTGCGTATGAGCATATCCGTGAGGATGATGCATGGTACCGCCAGCGTGTTTGGAGAGAAATAGATATCAGAGAAAAAATGAACCTGCCCTTCCGTTATGCTGCAGATGAGGATAATGGTAACCAGCGTTTCATCATCATTCTTCTGAATGCTATCCGTTCCGGCGAAGTAAGCGCATTCGATCCCACCGTGGATGATCGCTTCACAACTCCTTTGGCAATGGATAAAATCCTCTCAACAATTGTTGGTAAAAGCGATACACTCGATGTACCGGATTTCGACAAAGATCCTACAGGTATAAAAGGTATCATGACCAAGAAGATCATCACCAGGGATTTCAATCCTGACCAGGTGGAGAAATTCAGGATCAAGGAAGAGTGGGTTTTCGACAAAGAATCTTCAAGAATGTATGCTCGTATCCTCGGTATCGCTCCGCTAAAAACAATTGTGGACGAAAGCAGCGGAACTGTATTGGGTGAATCTCCGATCTTCTGGGTATACTATCCTGATCTGAGACCTATCCTTGCAAAATTCGAAGCGTATAATGGAAAGAACTTTGGAGCAAGAATGAGTTGGGAAGAATTGTTCGAAAGCCGTTTCTTTTCAAGCTATGTTACCAAATCCACTATCGAGAATCCCTATAATATGACCATCAGTGGTTATATTAAAGATCCGATTCTTCGCCTGCTGGAAGGTGATAATATCAAAAACAAGATCTTTAATTTCGAACAGGATCTCTGGTCTTATTAAAACAAATCAATTCTATTTATAAAAGCACCGTGTTACAGCACGGTGCTTTTTTTATTTAAAGCGTACAAATACGCAAATATTGAGAAGTATATAATAAAGCGCCTAAGAAACATTACGTTTTCGTATTTTTTCAACGGCAGGGCTTAAAAATTAAAAAATAATTTTATTACCGGCGTATCAGGATAATGTTCCTAACCTTATCTTTAACACGGTTTTTCATAGGATATTGGATTTTAATAACGGGGTTGGATGTCTATCCACGCCCCCTTTTTTTATCCTTCTAAATGTGCTTTACCTCGCTCCTCCCCTGGATTATTTTCATCCGGATGAAAATAATCATAAATGATCCTGGCCTTTTGCTTCCCCGCTATTTTTTCAATTTCCTCCAATCCGGCAGCGGCGATATTTTTAACCGATCTGAACTGTTTTAAAAGTGTATCTGCGGTTTGGTTTCCGATCCCTTTAATATCTTCCAGCTGATTCTTAAAAGTTCCTGTACTTCTTTTCTTTCTGTGAAAACCAATACCAAACCGGTGTACTTCGTCGCGTATAAAGCGGATAAGTCTTAACGAAGGCCCGTCAAAAGGGAGTTTCAAAGATTCCTTGTCGCCGGGAAAAAATAATTCCTCTTCATTTTTTGCGAGCCCCACCAGTGTGAGCCTTCCTGTTAATCCAAGATCTTCAATTGCTTCCATTGCAGCACCAAGCTGGCCTTTGCCTCCATCTATGATAACAAGTTGCGGAAGCGATTCGCCGCTCTCCAGAAGGCGTTTATATCTTCTCAGCACCACTTCCTTCATGGTCGCGAAATCATTTATACCCTCAACGGTTTTCACATTATAATGCCTGTAATCTTTTTTACTCGGCACCCCATCTTTAAAGCAAACCATCGCAGATACCGGATAGCTTCCCTGGAAATTAGAATTGTCAAAACATTCAATATGCACAGGTGTTTCCATCAGCGATAAGTCATCCTGCATTTGAAGGAGCAATTCTGCGCGGCTTTCCGGATTTTCCTGCAGATGAAGCCTTTTCCTTTTCTGCAATTCCTGAATAAAATAGTCTACATTTTTCAGAGAAAGATCAACCAGGTTCTTTTTGTCCCCTGATTTTGGAATGGTCTGTCTGATGGTTTCATCCGGGTACTCAACCGGGAAAGGAACCACAATTTCAGGTGCAGTACTTTTAAAAGTTTCGCGAAAATGATTGACTGCAAACGAAAGCAATTCGCCTGCTGATTCTTCAAGTTTTTTCTTAAGCGTGATCGTTTGTGTGTCTACGATAGTTCCGTTCCTTACCATCAGAAAATTAGCATATGCCTCGTCTTCCACTTCAGCCAGTGAAAAAACATCCAGGTCGCCCAGCTTCTGGTTAACTATGGTTGATCTGGCCTGGTATTCTTTGAGATGCTCCATTTTTTTCCTGAGGATCTCCGCCTTCTCAAAAGAAAGTTTTTGCACATAGTCCATCATCTGCTCCTTATACAATTGCAGAACAGGTGAAAGATTTCCTTTGAGCAAATTTCGCAGCCTCTGTAATCCTTCATCATAATCAGCAGCAGATTGTAAGCCTTCACATGGGCCTTTGCAATTGCCCAGGTGATATTCAAGGCAAACCTTAAATTTCTTTTTCTCAATATTCTGAGGAGTAAGATTAAGCTTGCAGGTCCTTAAAGGAATATGCTGGCGGGTAAAATGGATCAGTTCGCGAACCCTGCCAACAGAAGTAAAAGGACCAAGGTATTCCGAACCATCTTTTATAAGTCTGCGGGTTAAAAATACCCGCGGAAAATCTTCTTTTTTTATGACGATATAGGGATAAGATTTATCGTCTTTCAGATTGATATTATATCTGGGCTGGAACTCCTTGATAAGTGAATTCTCCAGTAAAAATGCATCCTGTTCTGAATTCACGAGTGTAAACTCAATGGACCTGATACGCCTGACAAGCTCATTTGTTTTATAGCTGCCTACATTGCGGGTAAAGTAGGAACTTACTCTCTTGCGCAAATGCTTGGCCTTACCTACATATAATAAGGTATGATGCTCATCAAAATATTTATAGATGCCGGGTGCTGCTGGTATGGATGACTGTATCGCCTGGAATTCTTCGGGATTCATACAAGGCCGTAAAGTTACGGCTTTGAATAGTTTCTCTTAATTCATCAGATCCCAGGTAAATTTTTCCTGCACTGAAATCTGCGATCCCGTTTTGGGGGTTATGGATGAATTCACCTGCAGGTATTTACCTGTAGTCCAGATCATTTTTTTTGTAAAACTGCTGTCATTTCTGGAAAAGGTTTTTTCCACATACACATATTTCACTTTTTCAGTATCCGGACTTACAAATACCTCAATTTTTCTGACCTCGGCATCCGGATCTTCTGTTGAATATGATAATGTAACCGAATTAATGGTTTCATCCATGAAAACGGTTTCTTCATACTTCTCTTTTAAAGGTTCTTTGCTTATATCAGGTGAAATAATATCGGCAGCCTGCTGGTGTAGTACCTTTTTATCAACTATGCTGGTATCGCTTTTACCGTCGGCCGTCCTTATATAAAAAAGAGCAACAGGCATTGAATCAACGTTCAGGAGTTCTGTTTGAATAAAAGAGGAGACAGGATAAAAACTGGTGTCTTTCTGAACAAAAGATTTTTCATTCTTTTTGGAAGAACAGGCAAACAGGATAAAAATGGCTAATACAGATGATATGGATTTCATGCGGTAAAAATATTGATGCGACAATCCCGTGCAAAATAAAAAACCGCCTGATTTCTAAACAAGCGGTTAATATAATACTGAACCCGTTTTAACGTATTGGCTTTACCACACCGATTTTCAATCCATAATCTACAAGGTGTTCGCTGATCGGATAGTTATCCTTATAGCTGGATAATACCTGATACCTGAATTGCGGTCCTACTACCCAGTTCACCGTGCCTGTTTTTACACTCAGGAACGCTTCAAGGCCCGCATTCACATTCCAGTTTCTGTATAGTCTTGGTTCCTGTGCGTAGTTTTTCAGGTTAGTTGAAATGAGGAATGAGTTGTTGTCGAAAATATAGGTGGGTTGAATAGTTGATGCTACATTGAATGTCACTCTATCATTGCCAAACAGTGTGAGTTCCACTCCCAAAGGCACGGAAACCATGAATCTTTCGTTACGCAACTTTGTAAGTGAATTTCCGCTATAGTTTCTGTAGTAGGAAATGGTATTGATCGACCTTGCATTTGCGCCGCTGTAGTCCACGCCGAAACTGGCCATTTCCGGTTTGTAGGTATAGGCTTTTATTTCATAACGGTTATAGTTGAATTGCATACCAGCTCTTACCCTGAGGTTTTTCGTAAGCGGATATACAAGAGAAGCGCCTGTTTCAAATCCTGTCAGCGGGGTGTGATGAACAGCCTGACTAACATCCGTACCGGTAGGCGTGTTGGTATTATACATTGTACCTCCGGAATAGTTGAATGGAAGATCACTTGCATTACCTATCAGCCGGCGGTAACTAACGCTCGGGGCTACATGAAATTCCCAGCCGGTTTTTTTGCGAACTTTTTTAAGCTCGTGAACAAGTTTCTGCGTCAGTGACAGGTTTTCCTCTTCTTCCTTTTTATTAATTACAGTAACTGATTTTTTTTCAAGTGATGAAGACAGGTTGGAACCGATTGTTGCAAGAGGCCTGAAAGTCAGCAGATCAGGAGAATTAATGATCGTTTCGTCAGTTTCATTGAAAACTGAAATATCAGGAGCAGAGATTACCGGAACGGAATTGCGATTAAATTCGTCGGCCTCGCTTAAATTATGTTCGGTTACTAAGTCAGGATTTTTATAAACGACCCTAAGCTGACTACCGGCAGCACTTATCGATGCAGGGTTATTTGTTTTAGTTTCTGTTATCTGTAAATTCTGGTCGGCAACAGGATTTTGACTATTCTGATTTTCAGCTATTTTATTTACACCTGGGGAATTGTTTTCAATTTTTTCGGAAGGCTGTGTTTTGCTAACGGCCTTATCATCCAAATAGAATTTACCACCAACTCCAACTCCTAAAAGCAGCAAGGCAGCTGCCAGGTAAGGCCAGCGCCTTTTAGGATGCAATTTGCGGTTAATATTTTTCCAGACTTTATCTGACGGATACAATTTATATTGATCCGACTTGTCCTTAAGAAAACTTTCAAACCCTTCCGTATAAAAATTTCTCTCCATAGCAGTTCATCATGAAAGTAGGTTAGTATGGTGTCTCTTTCTGGTCAATTTGCCTTAACAGCCGACATCCAATCTTCTTTTTCTTTTGGACGCTGGATAATCTTTTTCCGTATCAGCATATCTTCAAGCATAGCTTTGGCCCGGGTATATTTATATCTGCTTGTACTTTTTTCAAATACCAACAAATTACCT
>JAATGW010000061.1 GCA_015654495.1 Chitinophagales bacterium | reverse complement strand
TGGAGCGGTTTTCTGATCTGAATACGGGCCAGGTTTCAACAATTGATGCAGTAATATCACTGGAACTGATAACCGAAGCCGCTGCAAGAATTGTACCTGATGCAACAGATCTGCTCGACGTAGGCTGTGGCGCAGGAAACTATACTTTGAAGATGCTGTCAAAGTTAGAAAACCTGAACTGTACCCTTGTTGATCTCAGTAAACCGATGCTGGACAAAGCGCTTGAACGCGTAAAAGAAAAAACTTCAGGTAAGGTCGAAATAGTCAACGGTGATATCCGGACAATTGAATTAAAGGAAAATAATTTTGACATCATTCTTGCGGGAGCAGTACTTCATCATTTACGTGATGACGATGATTGGGAAAGGACTTTCGCGAAGCTCTTCAGATTACTCAAACCGGGCGGATGTCTGATGATCTCAGACCTGATTACGCAGAACTCGCCGGTTATCTCTGAATATATCTGGGAGAAATACGGCGACTATCTTGAACAGATTGGTGGAAAAGAATACCGTGAAAAAGTGCTGGCTTATGTCGAAAAAGAAGATAGTCCGAGATCAATGAATTATCAACTGGATCTTATGTTGAGAACCGGCTTCACCTCCGTGGAAATACTGCATAAAAATTTATGCTTCGGTGCATTTGGCGGGAGAAAATAAACTGAATCAAGCAGCCTCTTAACGTTCAACGTTAAACGTTAAACGTAGAACGTTGAAGCATCTTCTGAAAATTATTTTTAAAATAAATCCCGTTCCCATTGAAATATCAAAATAATATTTCCATCTTTGCAATCGCAAAACAAAAAACATGCTCCGCAAACAATTACATATCACAAATAAATACCGGTTTAGTCCGATAGGATTTATTCCGTGGTTGCGGGGCAAATACTGCTGAAGAATACGTACACAACGAATTCAATAAATACAGGCCCCGCAAGAAATTGCGGGATTTTTTTTTGAAGTACGAAATACGAAGTACGAGGTACGAAGTGTGAAAAAGGCAAGAGGCAAGAGGCAAAAGGCAAGAGGCAAAAGGCAAGAGGAACAGCCGGTTCATGCAGATCTGATTTCTATACATTTACTCTATGTGTTTTTCTATGTGTACTATGTTCTATGTGGTGCAGATTGACATCTATGTGGTTCAAAAACTATAAACTAAAACCTGATTAAAAAAAAGGATTGATAAACTATTTAACTAACCAACCGATGACAAACCGGATAGCAGGAAAAGAATGGTTTTTACAACCAACAGGCAATGCTATGCTATTAAGTAAAGAAAATATTGAAACAATATCCGACCGGATAAAGTGACTATAAAACATTGATTGTTTATAAGCCGGTCGCAATTGCGCCGGTTTTTTTTTGACGTGAACTGATTTCATTTTCAACGTTGAACTTTCAACGTCAGACGTAATAAGAACAATAAAACATTAACAATGGAACGGAACAAAAGGTGGCGGAAACTCAGCGGTGATCGGATCAGTATTCCGATTGCGGATGAAATTGACCGTGTATTGCAGATAGAAGCAAATGCAGGTTATGAATTAAAAGCCTGTATCGGAACCGACAGCCAGGTAAAAGGCGCCGAAACCGAATTTGCAACTGTGATTGTATTCATCCGGAAAGGGAAAGGTGGATTTATGTACATACATAATCAGATCAGCGCTGAAAAGCTCAGCATCAAACACCGGATGCTGCGTGAAGTTGCAATGAGTATTGAAGTGGCTTTTGATCTTTGCCATCTCTTTTCCAGGTATGGAGTGGAAATGGAAGTACATGCCGATATCAATACCAATGAGAAATTCAAAAGCAATGACGCGTTAAAAGAAGCAATGGGCTATATCACAGGAATGGGTTTTGCTTTCAAAGCTAAACCTGATGCTTTTGCCAGCAGCTGCTGCGCGAATAAAATCGTTCAATAGCAGCAGGAAGGAAAAAATAATAAAATATAAAATGTTTTTATGGACAATTTATTTACGCAGAAAGTGATCAATGTGAACAATCTTTTCAGGGATTCATTCCTTGATTCCAAAACATTGTACCTGTATTGCTTTAACGAACTGCCCAGTATTAGCTTTATTAATGGCATTGATGGCGAAAAAACTTACAATGAACTGAAAAGCAGACTGGAAACGAAAATCAGAAGTGTACATGCAACGGACAATTTTCAGATCAAAAGAAAAAAGTTCGGATTTGACACTACGCTCATCATACTGCATGACTATTGTGTAATCGAACTTGACGACTACTATTGCGAAATTCTTCATAATGGCAAACAGCAGGAGTTGATAGAATTGATCACCGGTATTGCCGTTAAATACAGGAAAAAAGAGCGTAAACAACCGCTTGAAATAAACCTGATCGTGAATGGTAATAATCGCCTTCGACTGCAGTCAATGGAAATAAAAAAAGTAAAGCTCGATCTGGACTTGTATTATGAGGATGATTTTAAAATGATCGATGATACGATACAAAACAGGTTAAAAAAGGACGGAGAAAAAGGTATTGTGCTATTACATGGGTTGCCCGGTACCGGGAAAACAACTTACCTGCGATACCTGATAGGAAGAATAAAGAAGAGAATACTTTTTGTTTCACCCTCGGTAGCGTCGAACCTGATGGATCCTCAATTTATTGAGCTCCTGATTGAAAATCCGAATACAGTACTGATCATTGAAGATGCTGAAAACATTATCATGGATAGAAAATTCAGTAACAGTTCATCAGTGTCAAATCTGCTGAATATTTCTGATGGTTTGCTGGCAGATTTTCTGAATGTACAGATCATCTGCACTTTCAACAGTGCATTAACCACCATCGACAGTGCATTACTGCGGAAAGGCCGCCTGATTGCCAGGTATGAATTTGGCAAACTCAGCGTGTCCAAAGCAAAACGCCTGAATGATGTATTGGGCTTAAAGCAAGTAATTGATAAGCCAATGACCATTGCAGAAATTACAAATCCGAATGAAATAACTGATCGCGGAGAGCGAAAAGAGATTATCGGATTTAGAAAACACGATTCTGTTTTGAATTAAGATATGCTTTCAGCAGCAAAAAACTTGCCCCAGGGCAAGATGCGTTGACTCTGTGACCGTGGTTTTAAAGTCACGATAGTGCAATGGTAGTAACCGATTGTATCCTATTTCACAGAACAACAGCATTTTCTGTGTGTCGGGGGTTCGAATCCCTTTCGTGGCAACACGATAGCTCAGCGGAAGAGCAACAGGCAAGCACTAAGGATGCTTCTGAAGAAGTACACTGCTTCTAAAAAAATGGTGACTATTTTTTAAGTATGCTGAAGAGCCAGCCGCCCGGTATCAAAAATGATACTGAAAAGCAGCCAGGTAATAACCAGTAAACTGAACTATATATCCTGATAATGCAGTCAGATCTGAATGAAGATTGCGTTTCTGCAAAAAACAGCCGGAAACTGACAGCGAAAGCAGGATTGAAATCAGTTTCCGTTTTCGCCCGGTGGCAATTCAGCGTACATAATCTTAAAAATTTAAAATAAAAGGAAATGAAAAGAGTCAGAATAAATCCATACCAGGTCGGCTTGGTTTTCAGAAATAACGCTTATATAATAAGTATTACCGAAGGTGTATACTGGTTCTGGAGAAATGAAATAGTAAGAATTTATGAAATGACCCGGCCCTTTGTACCGGCGGCTGAATTAGATATTCTTTTGCAGGATAAATCACTTGCATCTTTGCTTGAAGTTATTGAGGTAAAGGATAATGAAATTGTTTTGCACTTTGAGAATGGAAAGCTGGAAGAAGTGTTCAGTGCAGGGAGATATGTTTTCTGGAAATCAATCATCCGGAGGTCATTTGTACGGGCCGATATCAGCAATCCTGTTATCAGCAATGAAATAGATCCGGCCCTGCTTACTACAAAACTGCTTGTTCCTTTCGTTAGGACTGTAAGTGTTGAGAACTGTGAAAAGGCAGCTTTATTGATCGATGGCCGGTTTGAAAAAATTCTTGAGAGTGGTGTTTACTACTGGTGGAAGAATGCAGTGCCGGTAAACATCGCAAGAGCAGACATGCGGCAATTACAGCTAGAGATAAATGGCCAGGAGATTATGACCAGTGACAAAGCTGCTTTAAGGATAAACGCCTGGGCACAGTACCGGGTAACCGATATCAGTAAAGCTGTTCTGGAAAACAAGGACTATGAAAAGCAGCTGTACGTTGTGTTCCAGCTGGCCTTAAGAGAATATGTTGCCGGCTATAGTTTCGACGAACTGCCTGGAAAAAAGGCGGAGATCGCTCCACTTGTAATTAGGGCAGTTGAAGAAAAGGCTGCAGCCCTGGGAGTGACGGCAACTGGATTTGGGATCAGGGATATAATCCTTCCTGGTGAAATGAAAGAGATCATGAACCAGGTGTTGATCGCAGAAAAAAAAGCACAGGCCAATTCCATCATGCGAAGGGAAGAAACCGCAAGTACCCGGAGTTTACTAAACACTGCAAGACTAATGGAAGAAAATGCAATGTTGTGGAAATTAAAGGAGATGGAATATGTGGAAAAGATCGCGGATAAGATCAGCAGTATCAATATCGGTGCGTCCGGATTGTTTACTGAACAATTAAAGCAGGTATTTATTCCACAGAAATAAAAAATATCCGGCACCGGTCGGGTGCCGGATTTATTTAATGTATGATATGATCTGCATGGATCGAAAAAAACTTATGAGCAATACAAAAATAACAGGAAAAGAATTGAGAGCCCTGGGTTATCCGGAAGGACCGGTAATCAGCATCGCAATGAATACGATGCATAGACATTATAAACGTGAGTCAAAAGAGACCGTGTTGAAACTTTTGTCAGAAATCCTGGCGAAGCCGGAAGATTTTATTGATAATGAAATATTGAATACGATTGCAAAACAATTGATTCCGGAAAAAGAGATTGAATCAAAAGAGATTTCACTCAACAACCATGGAATTCAGTTTAATATTTTCGGGGCCGAACATATCGAAGAAGGCGCCCTGCATCAGATGTATCAGGCTGCAAAGCTACCGGTAAGTGTGGCCGGTGCTTTAATGCCTGACGCACACCAGGGTTATGGATTGCCTATCGGCGGAGTGCTGGCAACTGAGAATGCAGTTATTCCTTATGGTGTTGGTGTAGACATTGGTTGCAGAATGTGCCTGAGCATTTTTGATATCAGGCCACAGGACCTGAAAGATCGCGAATCTTTTTTTGTAAGGGAACTCGGTGAAGCGACCTTGTTTGGGAGCGGGGCACAATTTGATCAGGCAGAGGATCACGAAGTGATGGACAACAAACTGTTTTACGAACTGCCGGTTTTAAAAAAACTACATGGTCGTGTATGGAAACATTTGGGGAGTTCCGGATCCGGAAATCACTTTGCAGAATTTGGAAAGATTTCAGTAAAGGAAACAGATGAAGTGCTGGGAGTAGAAGCGGGTGAGTATATTGGATTCCTTACCCATTCAGGTTCACGTGCACTTGGTGCCAATATCGCCAACCACTACACGAAACTGGCGATCAGTAAAAGACGTTTGCCGCAGGAAGCAAAAAACCTTGCCTGGCTCGCCATAGATGAAGAAGAGGGAATCGAATACTGGCTGGCAATGAATCTTGCTGGTGACTACGCATCTGCCTGTCATCATGTGATTCATGCAAAAATTGCAAAACAGCTGGGCCGCAGGCCCGTTAGGATGGTAGAGAACCATCACAATTTCGCCTGGAAAGAAATTCTTGAAGGAAAGGAACTGATCGTTCACAGAAAAGGTGCTACACCGGCGGGCAAAAATGTACTTGGAATTATTCCTGGCTCGATGACGGCTGATGGTTTTATTGTAAAAGGCAAAGGCGAGCCTGCTTCAGTCAATTCAGCATCGCATGGTGCCGGTAGAAAAATGAGTCGAACAAGGGCGATGCAGTCTGTAACCGATAAAGAATTCAAAGAAGAACTGAAAAAATTCGGCGTGAGGTTACTCGGTGGCGGACTGGATGAATCACCATTTGCTTACAAGGATATCAACCTGGTCATGCAGTCGCAGAAAGCCCTGGTCGATGTGGTAGGAAGCTTCACACCAAAAATCGTAAAAATGGATGGTGCAAAACACAGAAGCTGGAGTCGCGACCGTAATTTGGTTGAAGGCGAATAGTATATTTCTTTTGTTCTTTCAAAAAAGGTGCCGGCAAAATTGCCGGCACCTTTTTTCATTAACCAGTTTTTGCCGGAATATTAATAACTTCAGTACTATCCCATTTCCATCATTCTTCATTGATAATCCTGTTTACTAAGTTTAATTAATATTCCTGTCGCGCATGTCTGAGATAATTGAGGCCTATCTGGAACGCAATTCTCCTCTGTCTGGATCTGAGCAAATGCTGATTAGAAAAGTCTTAGTTCCTTCAACATTAAAAAAGGGAGAATTTCTTGTCCGTGAAGGTGTGGTGCGAAATATGCAGCCTTTGTATGTAAAGGATTTCTGAGAACTTATATAGTCGACAATAAAGGCAAAGAACATATTCTTCAATTTGCTCCCGAAAACTGGTGGATTAAGACCTAATGTTTTCTATATGACTATTTGGTTGAAATTCCGCAGTCAAACGTTTTAAAATCAATAATCCAGGAATCTTATATACTTTTATCGGAACTGATTTGGGACAGCTCCTGTGTTCAAAATCCTATTATATCATCTCTCCAATTTATTCCGATGAAAATTTATCAATTTCTATCTCTTCTGCTCCTTCCGCTGTTCAATTTACCGGAGCTCTCTGCACAACAAAACGACTCTGCAAAGATTATCAACCTGTTGAAAGATGATTATAAAACCATGCAGAATTTTGACATTAACAAACATATTTCGAATTGCACGAGCGATTATCTGCTTGTTGAAAATGGTGAAGTCTGGGACATGAAAAGGGAGGCGATGGATTACCAATCGAAAGCCCATAGAAAAATAGACCGCAAAGATCAATTTACCATAAGACTCGTGAAAATTTCAGGAGATATGGCCTACGCAGTGTATGGATTGCGATCTGAAGTAACTGAGAATAACAAGGTCATTGTAATAACCTGGAATGAATCAACCGTCTTCAGAAAAGTTAAAGGGTTATGGAAAATTGCTTTGATCCATTCCACCCCTATTGATACAAAATAGGCGATCGATTTATTTGGGCCTGATCTTTTTCGCCTTTTGTAAAATTCTGATAGTCTATTGGAAAAGATGCTCCCATTGAAAGCCCGGTAGCCAAAGCGCATAGGCATTACGGCTATCCGAGAAAATTCTGAATGATTGCTGAGAAAAAACAGGCTCTCGAACCTATGCCATCTGCTGCAAACTTATTTATCAATTCATTTCGCCGGGCATCACTTCTACATCCGTTTTGTATCCGCCGCGCAACACCGTTACTTTAACATATTCACCGATCAGTTCGCCGTTTAGTGTGCTATGCAATTCGTCAATACCATTAATTGGTCTTTCGTTGAATGCGACAATAATATCTCCTTTCCTGAGCTGACTATTGAGCACCGGCGCATCAGCTTCTACTTCGCTTATAAATACGCCGGCCCTGTTTGTTAATCTGTTTGCAGCAATCATTCTCTCCGTGAGATGTACGTTAGATCCGGCGATACCGAGATAGGCGCGGCGTACCTTACCTTCCAGTATAAGTTTACCTGCAACATAGGCTGCGAGATTGCTGCTTACAGCAAAACACAATCCCTGGCTTCCACTGATAATGGCTGTATTAACGCCTATCACCTGTCCGGCACTATTCAGCAATGGCCCGCCACTGTTTCCGGGATTTAATGAAGCATCTGTCTGAATGACATCATCGATCAGTCTCCCGTTCCCTGCACGTAAACTCCTGCCTAAAGCACTCACCACTCCTGCCGTAACTGTGAATTGCAAACCCATCGGATTGCCGATGGCGATCGCTATCTGGCCCGGTCTCAGTTCGCGGCTATCTGCAAACTGAAGACTTTTTGCA
>JAATGW010000561.1 GCA_015654495.1 Chitinophagales bacterium | reverse complement strand
GGATTGTTTCCAACAGCGATACAGCCCTCGTGAATGTGGAAATAAACGAAGATAGTTTGCAGTTCACTATTAGTCCCTTCCAAACGGGTATAGCTGCAATTACGATCCGTGCTACGGACGCGAACGGCCAGTATGCAGAAGATAATTTCAATATACTGGTTTACCAGCCTGAAGCCATTCCCATTTACAGTTTGAAAATTAACAGCGGGAGCGATTCTGCTTTTTATAACGGTAGCTGGTGGGTTGCAGACAGATATTTTAATGGTGGCGAAAAATATGAGGACCCCGTACCTATATCGGGAACAGATAAAGAAAAAATCTATCAGTCTGAACGTTATGGCGATTTCAGTTATGCAATCCCGTTACTCAATGGCAGTTATAACCTGAAGCTTCATTTCGCTGAAATTTACTGGAAAGAGCAGGGCCGGCGTGTTTTCAATGTGGGGATTGAAAATGGTCAGGATTCATTGGTGGATTTTGATATCGTTAAGGCTGCAGGTGCATTCGCTGCAACGGCAATTAATTTTGACAGTGTAATTGTTAAAGATGATAGTTTGAACTTATCGTTTCTTACTCTTTCAGACAATGCAAAACTTTCAGGTATTGAGATAACAAGCGTTGAAAAAAAGTTAATCAACAATCCCCCTTTTGTTGCTTTAGCAATTGCCGACCAGGAAATGAAGTGGGGAGAGCAATTAAAAGCTGTCAATATCTATAAGGTTTTTTATGATGACGACGGTTCTGTTGGTTTAAAACTTTCTGTGGACTTTATTTCAGATACAACGCTCATTTCTTCAGCTTCCATAACCGGGCTTACGCTTAATTTAAAAGCGGTTCCTGGTAAATCCGGTAAAACACTGATCCGGATAAGAGCTACAGACAATGAAGGTTTGTTTGCAACGGAAGAATTTGTACTTACGGTGAACGAACCGGCCCCTGAACCGCCAAAAGTTCATATTCCCCTGAGCGATATTAAAACAACCGTCAATACTCCGGTTCCCGCAATTATACTTGATTCGGTTTTTACTGATAATCGTGGAACTGAACAGCTGGTTTTAAAACTGGCAAAAAATTCAAATCCGGCAATTGTTACAGCAGCTGTAATTAATAAGAGTAAACTTACCCTCACGCTGGCAAAGAATAAAACCGGCAGTTCGATCATTACATTAACTGGTACTGATATTGATGGTCTTTTTGCAGAGGATCAATTCGTGGTAACAATAACGGCACCTGATTCTGTTGTTTTCAGCAGGGTAATGATCAACAGCGGTGGCGACAGCACAGAACTGAAAGGACAAAAGTGGCAGGCTGATAATTATTTCGAAGGAGGCTCTGCATATGTATATTCAGACAGCATCAACAGCTCAGAAAGCAAGGTAAATTCAACCGAAAGGTTCGGCAACTTTTCATACAATATTCCTGTACCCAATGGAAGCTATACAGTGAGGCTTTATTTTATCGAATTATATTGGTCGCGGATCGGAGAAAGAATCTTTAATGTTGATATTGAAAATGCGCAGGCGAAATTGAATAAATATGATATAATTAAAAAGGCCGGCAGTGCTTCCAAACTTATTGTAGAAGAATTCAAAGATATCAGTATAAAGGATAGCTCAGTAAACATAGCGCTCACCACGGTGGTGGACAACGCGAAAATTACAGGGATAGAAATTTTCACAAACCCTGTAATTGCGGCCAGAACTGTTTCAGATATTGCGAGAACGCCGGAGAGTCCAACGGCTACGGGATTTAAGGTTTATCCAAATCCGGTTACGGGAAAACGATTCACCATCCTGATGCCTGCTGATTATAATTTCACCAAAGGAAAAGCTCAACTCAGTTTGTATAATTTGAGCGGTTCAATAGTATACCGGATTCCGGAGATAAGGATTGAGGGAAAACAGACAACAGTACAGCTACCTTCTCAACTCACTACAGGTGTTTATATGATTCATCTGAAGCAGGAAAGTAAAACCTACTATTCAAAATTGATTGTTCAGTAAACTCCGGGTTATTGGAAATTGAAGAAACAACAATTCAATTCAGAACTTAAATTCCTAAGCTTCTTTCATCAGAGCTTCAAATACCATTTCGTATTCTTTTTCAGCTCTTGTAAGCTGGTCTGTTAATGACTGGTATCTTTTTTCTGAGTCAGTGAATTTTTGCATATTCGAAAAAATTTGCGGATCGGCAAGTTCCAGTTCTGCGGTATTTTTTTTCACCTGCAGGTCGGCAATAAGTGTTTCAAGCTCGGTGAACTTTTTCTGAAGTTTTTGCTGTTGCTTTTGTTTTTCTTTATCAATCGCCTTTGGTGCCGGTGTTGTTAGAGGCTCAGGCTTTTTAGCCTCCGCTTTCTCCGGAGCGTTTTTTTTTGGGGAATCGTTTTTCTTTTTTTCGGAAGATTGCTTCTCCATTCTTTCCTTCCATGCTACCCATTCATCGTAGCCGCCCTTGAATTCTTTTATCTCGCCAGCTACAATCTCCCATATTTTATTGGCGCTCCGGGAGATAAAATACCGGTCATGGCTCACGAGTATAAAACTGCCTTCATATTTGTTCAGCGATTCAACAAGCAGATCCACTGAATGCATATCCAGGTGGTTGGTAGGTTCATCCAGCAGCAGGAAATTGGCTTTACTGACAATTGTTTTAGCCAGCGCGACTCTTGCCTTTTCACCCCCGCTCAATACTTTAATGCGTTTGTCTACATCGTCTCCACTGAAAAGAAAACAACCCAGCAATGTACGCAACTCCAGTTCTGTTTTCTGGCTACCGGCCAATTGCATTTCTTCAATCAGGGTATTTGACAAGTGTAGCGATTCCAGCTGGTGCTGGGCATAGAAACTTTCTTCAATATTATGACCCCACACGCGCTCACCTTCAAAGGGTTCTGTACCTGCTATGATGCGCAACAAAGTCGACTTACCTTTACCGTTAGCACCGACAAGTGCTATTTTATCGCCCCTGTCAATTTCAGCAGTCGCATTTTTCAGAATTTGTAATGAGCCAAAATTTTTGCTTACATTTTTAAGACTACAGATAATTTTTCCGGGAACTTTGTCAACCCTGAAATTGATTCTTATTTCAGGTCGCTCAATTCCACTTTCTTCTATGCGGTCAAGTTTCTCCAGCCTTTTAATTATGCTCTGTGCCTGTGCGGCTTTTGAGGCCTTTGAACGGAATCTTTCAACGAATCGTTCCTGCTGACGGATATAATCCTGCTGGTTTTCATAAGCGCGTTGCTGCAGGTCCATCCGCATCGCCTTTTCCTTTTCATAGTACTGGTAATTGCCTGTATAAAAATGCAGCTGCTGCTGATACAGTTCCACAATTTTGGTGACCATCCGGTCAATAAAAAATTTATCGTGACTAACTATAACAACGGCACCCTGGTAATGCTGCAGGTATTTTTCGAGCCATTCAATTGATGGCAGATCGAGGTGGTTTGTAGGTTCATCAAGTAAAAGCAGATCCGGTTGCTGAAGAATCATTTTTGCAAGCAATACCCTCATCCTCCAGCCGCCGCTGAACTGGCGGTAAGGTCTGCCAAGATCTTCAGGAGAAAATCCAAGGCCTTGTAAAACCTCTTCCGTACGGTGATGTATCGTATAGCCGCCAAGTGTTTCCAGTTCATGGAGTTTATCAGTATAAACCAGCAGCTTTTTTTCGTCATATTCGTTTTCCAGTTCAGTGCCCAGGTCAGCAATTTCCTTTTCCAGCTGAATTATTTTTTCAAATGCACCGAGGGCAACCTGCAAAATGCTGTCATCCGTATCAAAACCCAGAAGATCCTGGTGAAGATAACCTATGGATGTATTCCTGCTTTTTTCAACCGTACCTTCCGAAGGCAGGTAGCCACCCGTGAGAAGTTTTAAAAGGGTTGATTTTCCGGTTCCGTTGTATCCTATTAAACCAATCCGCTCATTCGGTTGTATATGCCAGGTGGCTTCACGTAAGATTACACGGGATCCGAACTCAAAAGTCACATTCTGTAAACCTGCCAGCATAAATTCGAAATATTAAATAAAACTGCAAAGGTAATACATACAGCACGTCATTGAATTACCTTTGCACATGTAATTTTTAAATATGAAACTGATATCGGCTTTTTTTCTGATCTGTTTGTTTTTATCCTGTAATCAAACCACAAATACAGATGCTGCAAAACCGTCCATTGACGCATCGGCCGGCACTGCTATTGAAAATCAATCAGCTACCGATAGTAGTCTTACAAGGGTTGTGCAAAAATACATTCAGTTAAAAGATGCATTTGTAGAAGCGGATACTTCCTTGATCAATGCATCCGCCCAGCGATTTCTAACGGAAATCGATCAGGTTTTTCCGGAAACGGACACGGGAGTTTCATCATCAGTAAGAATGATCTCGGGTAATATCGAAGCCGAAACAAAAGGTCTTTTGGGAGAAGCTGATCTTACAGAGAAAAGAAAAGAATTCAGCATAGTTTCTGATAATCTGCTGGACCTGCTTAAATCTGTTCATTATAAAGGAGAAAAACTATATCAGCAAACCTGCCCGATGGCTTTTAACGACACAGAGAAAGGAAGCTGGCTAAGCGCTTCCTCTGAAATTGTAAATCCTTATCTTGGAAAGAAACATCCTAAATACGCTTCAGGTATGCTCCATTGTGGTGAGCTTACCGATTCGGTTTTGAACAGATAGAGCGGAACTTTTTGCCGGCCATATTAATTTTATTTTGCCAGTACCCATGGTAATCACTGATTTGCAATTACTATGAAAAAATTTTTAATTGTTCTTTGTACTTTATTTCTGGCCGGCTCCCTTGAAGCACAATCAAAATTCACTGTCAGCGGATATATCCGCGATTCCCTCAGCAGCGAAACCCTCATCGGAGCTTCAGTTACTGTAAAAGATGAAGGGCGGGGTGTTAAGAGCAATCAGTACGGTTTCTATTCTATTACATTGCCGGCAGGAAGGTATACGCTGGTTTGTACCTTTATCGGTTATATCTCACAGGAAATTGATATAGACCTGAAAGGGAATATGGATATCAGTTTTTCTCCATTTCCAAAATCAAGTCTTTCACAGGAGATCGTGATTTCTTCCAAAAGGAGAGATGCAAACGTGCAGGATGCACAGATGGGAAAAATTGATCTGTCGATGAATAAGATCAGATCCCTTCCTGTGATCTTTGGTGAAATCGATCCGCTCAAAACATTACAACTCATGCCGGGAGTTTCAAATGCCGGCGAAGGTAATAGCGGCATTTATGTTCGTGGCGGAGGGCCGGATCAGAATCTTATTATGCTCGACGACGCAGTGGTGTATAATACCGGGCACCTGTTTGGTTTTTTTTCCATTTTTAATGGTGATGCAATCAAGAATACTACCCTTATTAAAGGTGGGATTCCTGCGCAGTATGGAGGAAGGCTTTCTTCAGTTCTTGATATTTCTATGAAGGATGGAAATATGCAGCAGTTCCAGATGGAAGGAGGTATCGGAACCATCGCATCTCGGCTTTCTATTCAGGGGCCGATCGTAAAAGACAAAGCATCTTTCATTATTTCAGGACGCAGGACTTATATAGATCTTCTGGCCAAACCATTTATTAAAAAAAGCAGCAACTTTTATGGATCTGGTTATTTTTTTTACGATGTAAATGCAAAAGCAAACTATCGTTTTTCGGATAAAGACCGTGTGTATCTCAGTGGTTATTTCGGACGTGATGTTTTTGATTTTGTAAATAGCAAAAGGTCTTTCGACATACAGATACCCTGGGGAAATGCAACGATGACGGCCCGCTGGAACCATGTTTTCAACCGCAAACTTTTTGCGAATACAACAGTGGTGTACAATGATTATAATTTCGTTTTCGGTGCGGTGCAGCAGAATTTTGAATTGCAGCTCAGCAGTGGTATCCGTGACTTCAATGTTAAATCCGATATCGATTATTATATTTCTCCTAAACACAAACTCAAATTCGGAGGGTTATTCACCAGGCACAGGTTTACTCCTTCAGTAATTTCGGGAAGGCAGGACAGCACTGAGTTTTCGCCGAATAACTCACAGGTGAAATATGCAAATGAGGCAGCACTTTATGTGCAGGATGACTGGGAGATCAGCGATAAACTCAAACTGAATGCCGGTATACGCTACAGCTGGTTTCAGCAAACAGGGCCCTATAAAAAATACCTGCAGGATTCAGATGGAAATAAGCTCGACAGCGTAAGTTATGGTACTAATGATGCGGTGAAAACATATGGTGGCTGGGAACCACGCCTAACCTTACGGTATGCCATCAACGAAGAAACTTCTCTTAAGGCTGCGGTTACCCGTAACTATCAGTATATACATCTTGTAAGCAATGCAGGTACAACTTTACCTACGGATGTCTGGGTGCCCAGTACCTATCGTGTAAATCCACAGATCAGCTGGCAGTATGCACTCGGCTTTTTTAAAAATTTCAACGATAACCAGTTTGAAACATCCGTTGAGGTTTATTATAAAACGATGCAGAACCAGATCGAATACCGCGAAGGATATACACCTTCTATCCGTGATACGGAAGAGGAATTCGTTTTTGGTAAGGGCTGGAGTTATGGCGCCGAATTTTTCATTAATAAATCACGGGGTAAATTAACCGGTTGGATAGGATATACCCTGGCCTGGACATGGCGGAAGTTTCCCGCACTCTATGATGGTAACAGGTATCCGGCAAAATATGATCGCAGGCACGACCTGAGTGTGGTGGCGATTTATGAGTTGTCGCCTAAATGGAAATTGTCAGGTGTTTTTGTTTTTGCGACAGGCAATGCCACAACCCTTCCTGAACGGTTCTATATTATGGAAGGCGTTCTTACACAGGAATATAGTAATATCAACCAATACCGGCTTGACCCTTATCACCGGCTGGATTTAGCTGCTACTTTTACGCCAAAACCCAATAGTAAAAAGAAATGGAAGGGGAGCTGGGTGTTCAGCATCTACAATGTATACAGCAGGTTTAATCCTTATTTTATTTATTTCGACCAGACCGGAAGCCCATATGATGGCACCCTCCAGGTTCAGGCCAAACAGGTCTCACTTTTTCCGATTATTCCTTCAATAACCTATAACTTTAAATTCTGATCCTTATCAAATCAGCCATTCATCACATTGGTTGGGATTAATTTCGCAAGATTGACTGCTAAGAACTGCTTTTTTTTATTTTTAGAACTCAAATACAACACATGAGAAAATTTTTAATTGTACACGCATTCGTTGTGCTCGCTGCAGGTGCATTTGCACAGGGCTCCGTGCCTGAAACAGCCGCAGCGAAACCGTATGTTATCGATCAGGAAATGATTGGTAAAATTCGTTCAGAAGGTCTTGATCGTTCAAAAGTGATGGAAATCGCTTTCCATCTAACTGATGCAAACGGACCGAGACTGACCAACTCTCCCGGCTATCTGAGAGCGGCCAACTGGGCAGTAGCTGAAATGAAAAAATGGGGTCTTGAAAATGCAAACCTCGAACCATGGGGCGATTTCGGAGTGGGTTGGGAACTAAAGAAATCTTATGTAGCTCTAACTGCTCCTTACTACAAACCCATGATTGCTTATCCCAAAACATGGACCAGGGGAACGGGCGGATTGAAACAGGCCGAGGTACTGGTGATTGAAGCAAAAGATTCGGCAGCACTTGCAGCTTATGCAGGTAAGCTGAAAGGAAAAATTGTAATGTTTTACAAGAACGACCCGTATAAACAAACATTCACAGCAGATGCAAAAAGATATACTGATGAAGATCTGCAGAAAATGGCTGAAGCAAAAGCACCTCCGGTTCCTCAGCGGGGCGATACCGCACAGCAGCGCAGATCGCGAGAGAGTATGGCCCGGATGATGAACAGCCCGGCATTTGTTTTAAACCGCCTGCTTCGGGAGATGGCTGAAAAGGAAGGTGCAGTGGCATTGTTAAGTAGCAGCGCCGGCGGTCATGACGGAACTCTTTTCGTGCAAGGTCCTTCCGTCCGGAATGCACAGGATCCGAAAAGTCCTGAAGGAATTTCCGAAATCGTGATTACCCTCGAGGACTATCAAAGTATAAGCCGCCTCGCAAAAGCTGGTATTCCCGTGAAAATAGACATGGACGTTGAAACATCCTTTCAGAAGAATGATACAAAAGCATATAATGTAATTGCTGAAATAAAAGGTACAGATCCAAAGCTGAAAGAAGAACTTGTTATGCTTGGTGGACATCTCGACAGTTGGCAAAGTGCCACAGGTGCCACTGATAATGCTGCTGGTTGCGCAGCTATGCTGGAAGTTGTCCGGATCCTGAAAACACTTGGAGTACAACCAAAAAGAACAATCCGTATTGCTTTATGGAGTGGTGAAGAACAGGGTTTATTCGGCTCCAGTAATTATGTAAAAAATCATTTTGCAGACAGGGCCGACATGAAACTGAAACCTGAACACAGTAAATTTTCTGCTTACTATAATATCGACAATGGATCCGGTAAAGTCCGGGGTATCTATCTGCAGGGGAATGAAGCAGCACGTGGTTTGTTCACTGAATGGCTAAAACCTTTCAATGACCTTGGTGCAACTACTGTTACAGTTTCAAATACAGGTGGAACAGACCACCAGTCATTTGACGGTGTTGGTTTACCGGGTTTCCAGTTCATTCAGGATCCGCTTGAGTACAATACAAGAACGCATCATACCAATATGGATTCTTATGATCATTTATCCGGTGATGATATGAAACAGATAGCAACTATTGTAGCGGCTTTTGTTTACAATACTGCGATGATGGATGAGAAAGTTCCAAGAAAACCATTGCCTGAACCCCGCCCCGGTGGCGGAATGTTCTGATAATAAGCAAACGTTAAACGTTCAATGTTGAACGTTTAACGTTTGCATTATTCCTTCAGTTTAAACCTTACAGTACCATTGATCTGTTCGGTGGATGTGATATTTACTTCAAAACGTTTGTCCCCAACCGTTACTACCATCAGTGCCGTATTGGGTGGAATAGATCCGAGATTTTCAGCAATCATTACAAGATCGTTGTCGTCGATACCGGGATTGAGTTTTATTTTAAGGCTGATGGGATTGGTTGATAAACGTTGTTTGGATACAAGCAGTTTCCCATTGAAATAAAGTGTAACCGTATCACCATCAATCTGGCCATTATCATAAAGATTAACGGTAAATTCTGCTTCCGGTACTTCAATAGTTTTTATAATATTTTTATTTCTTGCTTCGAGTTTACTTCCGCCCGTTGATATCTTGCTTTTTACAACCGGTGCCTGCTCGGAACCGATTTCTTTTTCAGTATTTGTTGGTTTCTGCAATGTCTGCACGGTATCTTTTTTCTGTTTTACAGTTGCCACGGGCGGCTGCTTCACAGTTGATTTTGTCTGGGGTTTGGGTTTTGCGGTAGTCGGTTTAGTTCCTGTTGTTGCTGGCTTTTTGGCGGACGCCGTCGGAGGAACTGTAGCCTTTCTGGTAGTACCGGTTGTAGGTTTATTTGTAGTTGCCGGACTTGTAGGTTTTGGTTTTGGAGCTGGTTCTTTGGCTACGATTTCCGAATCAGGGGCATTTTGCTGCGGCGTTATTTTCACCAATGCCTTTCTTTCCAGTTCTGTACCGCCGGTTCCGCACTGATCCCGTTCAGATGCCGATTTCCACCTGCCCCTGAGTAATTCCTTATCACCCTGTTTGAAAAAGGTAAGCATATGCGTTTGAAGGCAATCTCTGAAGTCAGGCGGTGTATTCGATTTGACTTTTGCTACTTCGGTTACAGAAATGGATTTGCTTCCCCTATCGTAGACTCCGGATAGTTTACAGATTACATAGCATCTCTTTCCATTGATCCGGAAATAAGTGTAGGAATGGCCTTCTACTACGTCACCTTTTACATCAAGCTCAAGTACATATTCAGTTTCACCGCCAATGATCCCGCTCGCGCTTACAAAACCTCCGGTCCATTGGCCGCTGAGATTTTGTGCACGGGTTGAAACTGACAAACTTTCAAGAACCAAAAAAAATAAAATGAAATTTCTCATTATACGATTTCAATTATGTCCTTTTTGAGCCAGCTTTCATTGTGAGGCCAATATAACCTCTTTCGGTAAATGCCGGATCAATTTAGATATGATCTGAAAAAAATCCAGGAAAAACTTACAAAAACAACCCGGAGATCCAATTTTTTTCCCGGTCGGAAGGTAAGATTCTGCAGATGAGCAGAAGTCAGCTTTGGGATCAGAATGTTAAAAAGTAAAAAATTCTGATAAGCAAAATTTTAATTCCTGGAATATCCCCGATCAAAAGGCAAATTATCATGAAATAAGCGGTTCGGTACACAAGACTTCGTTAAATTTGCACTCCCATTTTATAAGTGGTAAACGAGGAAGTTATAATGATTAAAATAAGTTTTCCGGACGGTAATGTCAGAGAGTACGAGTCAGGCGTTTCGGCAATGGATATTGCAAAATCCATTTCAGAAGGGCTTGCGAGAAAAGTTTTGGCAGCAGAAGTAAATGGTGAAATCAGGGATGCTTCAAGACCGATAACATCAGACGCAAAATTAAAATTGCTAACCTGGGATGATAGCGGTGGTAAAAGCACGTTCTGGCATTCTACCGCGCACCTGATGGCAGAAGCTGTTGAATCGATGTTTCCCGGAGTGAAATTCTGGGTAGGTCCGCCGGTTGAAAAAGGATTCTATTACGATATGGATCTGGGCGATCGCCATATTACAGAAGAAGATCTCCGTAAGCTGGAAGTGAAGATGGCTGAATTTGCAAAGCAGAATAATCCATATCTCCGCAAAGAAATTTCCAAAGATGCTGCATTGAATTATTTCAATGAAAAGGGTGACGAATACAAACTCGATTTATTGAACGGGTTGAAAGACGGAGAGATTACATTTTATACACAGGGTGGATTTACTGATCTCTGCCGTGGTCCGCATATACCTGCAACAGGACTTATAAAAGCAGTAAAGCTCACTAATATTGCAGGTGCATACTGGAAGGGCGATGAAAAAAACAAACAGCTCACGAGGGTATACGGAGTAAGTTTCCCAAGTCAGAAAGAACTCGATGAATACCTGTTATTGCTTGAGGAAGCAAAGAAAAGAGATCATCGTAAGCTGGGTAAGGAACTTGGAATTTATACTATGGACGATGATGTGGGCCAGGGTTTGATTATGTGGATGCCAAATGGAACTGTGATCATTGAAGAACTGGAAAAGCTGGCAAAAGAAACAGAATCAGCAGGTGGATACAAAAGAGTGGTTACTCCGCATATCGCCAAGGAAAGCATGTATATCACAAGCGGGCATTTGCCTTATTATGCAGATAGTATGTATCCGCCAATGGAAATGGACGGCGAAAAATATTATCTGAAATCGATGAATTGCCCGCATCATCACAAGATTTTTGCTGCCGAGCCAAGGAGTTACCGCGATCTGCCTTACCGGATTGCAGAATACGGTACGGTTTACCGTTATGAACAAAGCGGTGAATTATTCGGATTGATGCGTGTGCGTTGTCTGCACATGAATGATGCCCATATCTACTGTACAAAAGCACAGTTTGAATCAGAGTTCCGGGCAGTGAATGAAATGTACCTTAAATATTTTAAAATATTCGGGATCGATAAATATGTGATGCGGCTTAGTCTTCATTCAAAAGATAAACTCGGAATAAAGTATGTAAATGAGCCCGAATTGTGGGAAGAAACTGAAACTATGGTGCGTGAAGTACTGATCTCTTCCAAAATACCATTTGTGGAAGTGCAGGATGAAGCGGCATTTTACGGACCTAAAATCGATGTACAGATTTACAGCGTTATAGGCCGCGAGTTCACCCTTGCCACAAACCAGGTTGATTTCAGCCAGGGCCGGAGTTTCAAACTTCACTATACTACAGCTGATAATCAGTCAGACACGCCGCTGATCATACATCGTGCGCCGCTTGGTACCCATGAGCGCTTTATTGGCTTCCTCCTGGAGCATTATGCGGGAAAATTACCACTCTGGCTCTCACCGGTTCAGGTTAAAGTCCTCCCGATCAGCGATAAATTCATCGATTATAGCCGGAAAGTACTGGAGGAACTGAAAAAAGCGGATATTCGTGCTGAAATCGATGATCGGAACGAGAAAGTGGGTAAGAAAATCAGAGATACTGAACTGATGAGAGTACCATATATGTTTGTGATCGGAGAGAAAGAAGTGAATGATGAAGCAGTTGCTGTACGTGTACAGGGTAAGGGTGATGCAGGCTCTCAGAAACTGTCAGAAATTATTCTTAAATTAAAAGAAGAAATAAGACACCGGCAATAAAAACAAAACAAAACAAATGTAATACTTCAGAATGCAGTTTGCCGGCTGATACCTGAAGAAAACAGACTATGGCATTACAAAAAAATCCGTTTAACAGACCCGGAGGACCCGGAGGGTTCAGAGGAAGGTTTGTTGCGAGAAAGGAACCTGAACACCGTATCAACAATTATATCCGGGTACCACAGGTACGGTTGGTTGGCGACAATGTTGAAATCGGAGTATATCCCACCTCAGAAGCAATTAAAATTGCACAGCAACAGGAGCTTGATCTCGTTGAAATTTCGCCACAGGCAGATCCGCCTGTTTGTAAGATTGTTGACTACAATAAATTCCTGTACGATAAGAAAAAGAAGGAAAAGGAAATTAAAGCCAAGAGCAAATCTGCAGAATTAAAAGAAATCAGATTTACTCCGGGTACTGACGACCATGACTTCGATTTCAAAGCCAGACATGCAGAAAAATTTCTTCAGGATGGCAACAAGGTGAAGGCTTATGTACAGTTCAAAGGAAGGGCCATTATGTTCAAGGAAAGAGGCGAGCTTGTACTCCTTAAATTCGCTGAGCGCCTTGCAGAAGTAGGTCAGGTGGAAGGTTTGCCAAAGCTGGAAGGTAAAAGAATGCTGATGGTGATCTCTCCGAAAAGTCACAAGAAAAAAGCAACAGCTGATAAATAAATTCCAGGTTTAACGTTCAACGTTCACTGTTGAACGTTAAACCTCTTTAAACTCCAGCCGCCAGTTACCAGTTTCCAGTGTCCAGCCTCCCGACTCCAGCCTCCCGACTACGGACTACAGACTAGTACTCCTCCACTTCCCTCTTCTGATATACCAGAAACTCATACTGAACATACAGATCCAGTAAAGCCATTCTGACGCCCAGCCCCAGGTGATGGCCATATTCCAGCGGTGTAAAACAAGGTATATATAAATTACATAAATAATAATCGTGATCACTTCAATAGTGAGATTTACCCGGGTATTACCTGTACCTATAACCGAATTCAGCCAGACACTGGAAAATGACATCAGGCAGATGGCTGCACTTACAATTCTGAACACGGGAATTCCTTCTCTGATAAAATCCGGTTCATCCTGAATAATTGATAAAATCGTTCCCGGAAAGAACTGCATGATAAGTATAACCGAAATTGTAATTCCTGAACTTAATCTTGAAATGCGATTGATCAGAGGTACGACCTGGTTTTGTAAACCCTGGCCGATAATATTGCTTACCATGGTTGTAGAGGTGGCTGCGAAGGCCCAGATAATTACACCGAAAAAACTCATCATGAGCCGCATAAACTGGCTTATATCCAATGCCAGCCGGCCATGGTGAGAAATCAGTATGAAGAAAAATTCCCAGCTTGCAATACTTACCACGTACTGAAGAACAAGAGGTGAAGATTGCGTAAACAGTAATTTCATCTGTTCAGTCCTTAACCGCATATCAGCAAAAAGCCGGAAACGCTTTCCGATACCTTTCCACTGAATGATGAAATAAACACTCAGCATTCCGATAAATTCGGCAATCACGCTTGCCCAGGCAGCACCATTAAATCCCATTCTCGGCAGTCCGAAATTCCCGAAGATCAGGCCGTAGTCAAGAAAAACATTGGAAAGGGTTTCTGCAAGGGTTCCCCAGATCAGCAATTTGCTTTGGTTGGTCCCCACCAGCAGCGCATTCCGCATCTGGTATAAGTATAAGAACGGAAGTCCGAATATCCTGATCTTCAGAAAGGAGAGGGATTGCCGGTACAATTCGGGCTCGATTGCATATTGTAAAATGGCAGGCGCAATTACATAGGTTAGCAGAATTCCGATCAGTGATATCCCGATAGTCAGGTAGATACTTTGTACAAAAAGGCTCCCGATTTCCTGAAGCCTGTCCTGGCCGGCCCTGCGCGAAATCAGTGCCTGCAAACCATTGTTCAGGCCAAAACCTACAACAGAAAAAATCAGATAATAGACACCGGTAATTCCGGCGGCTCCGAGAAATCCCGGTCCGAGCCGGGCAAGAAAAAAACTGTTGATCAGGTAATTGAACTGTGGAACCAGCATGGCAAAACTGATCGGCAGGGAAATACTGAGAATCTGCCTGTAATGCACATCCAGTTTGAGATTATTTGCTGCAACTGCCTGTTCCATGGGGGGCAAACCTACAACTTTAACCCATTTGTATATCGCTGATAGTGTACAGATTGCTGTTATCCTTGCGTAAACTGTGACCACATGTGAAGAAGCGAATCGGATCAATCGTTCACAATGATTTTTCCCGCCGGATCAAAACTATATCTTTACATTTCTCCGGCTGGTGGCCGTGGTTGATCTGACATATTTTATTTTTGAGCTAATTATGATGCATGCTACACTCATCATTTGACATTAAGCAACACGAGTTTGATAGAATAAATTTCGCCGGAACAAATCTCTATATTGATTTCGGCGCAGGCCACCTGGCAATGGCGGTGATGTTATCTACCTCGGGCCGCTTTGTCGGTCTTGAATATTATATTCTGAAAAACAATGTCCGGCAGGACGAGCTGAGGGAAATGCTGGCCACCCATCCCTTGTTGAAAAAAACTTTTAACCGGGTACTGATTTCGTTTAATACCAGGGAAAGTGTTTTGCTGCCTGAAAGAATGTATCATGACCAGTTTAAGGAACAGGTACTTGCAACTATCCATGGTGACCTGAATACCGGTGTTGTGCTGGCCGAAAGTACCGATGTTTCTGAACTGAAAAATATTTACCGTGTACCGGCATTTTATAAAGAAGAGATTACAAAACTCTTTCCAACAGGCACTTATCGTCATGTCTACTCGGTAATTCTTAAGGTACTTGACCATCGCAGGAAATCCTTCCCTTCCTCTTTTATCTATGTAATTTTTTATCCCAATCAGATTATACTCACGTTGGTTAAAGACCATGATCTGCAACTGATTCAGACATTTCCATATGATATTCCGGAAGATGTATCTTATAATATTTTGAATATTGCCGATCAGTTCGATCTGTCGACTGATGAAATTTTAGTCAAACTGAGCGGTCTGGTCGATACCGATTCTGTTTTATATTCTGATATTCTGAAGTATTTTATTAATGTTGAAACTGATCCCAGACCTGGCTATTTTTCATATGACGAAGCATTCGATGCTTACCCGTCGCATTTCTTTACTCCTTTTTTCAGTTTGGGATTATGCGTATAATCAGCGGTCAATGGGGTGGGAGAAAAATTCAGCCGCCATCCAGCATGCCTCACACACGTCCCACTACGGATATGGCACGCGAAGGTTTGTTTAATATCCTGGAAAACAATCTGGATTTTGATGCATTAAAAACCCTTGACCTTTTTGGAGGTACCGGAGCGATAAGTTATGAACTGGCTTCACGCGGCGTAAAGGATCTTACAGTCGTGGAGAAAGATCCCAAAATGGCCTTCTTCATTTCAGATACAACAAAAAAAATCGGAATTGATAATCTGCATTTGATCAAACAGGATGTTTTTTCGTTTCTGAATAATTGTACAGAAAGCTACAATCTCATTTTTGCTGGTCCTCCCTATGCCCTGATTGAAATTGATGAACTCCCGCAGATAATTTTTAAAAGAAATCTGCTGTCAGAAAACGGCTGGTTTATTCTGGAACATACACCCCGGAATGATTATAAAAGTTTTGAAGGATATCGCACCGAAAGAAAATACGGAACAACTATTTTTTCCATTTTTATCAATAAGACGGGCAAATGAAAAAGCCGGTGTTCATTACCGGAACAGGTACCGATGTTGGTAAAACACTGGTTGCGGGAATCCTCGCTAAAGCTTTGGATGCAGATTACTGGAAGCCGGTACAGGCTGGCATCAATGAAGTCACCGATACTGAAAAAATCCGTGGCTGGCTGGCCGGTGATTCGGGGAAGATTCATGCCGAGTCCTATAAACTGCAAACACCTGCTTCACCCCATATCGCTGCACGGATGGAGGGAGCTGCAATCAACCTGAAAAGGATCCGGGCTGATGCGGAGAAGATATCTGAGAATAACAATCGTTTGCTGATAGTAGAGGGTGCGGGGGGCTTACTGGTACCCCTAAACGAAACTGAAACGGTACTGGATCTCATACGGATGTTGAATGCACGGGTTATCATTGTGAGCAGAAACTATCTGGGCAGCATCAACCACTCTCTTCTCACTGCGAAGGTTTTAAAAAACGCAGGCGTGGGGATCATGGGTTGGATATTTAATGATCAGTATATGCATTATGAGGAAGAAATAGCTCAATGGTCGGGAATTCCTTCAATCGGATCTGTACCGTTTACAGAAAAACCGGATATTGAATTTATAAACAATCAGGCGCAGATTTTCAGGCCCTTACTGAAGCAATATCTGAAAGACTGAATCCTACCTCATGAGCGGGAACTACTATGGAAAAAAAAGAAATCAGGAAACTTTACAAACAGAAAAGAATAAATCTACCTGCGCGGGATACTGAGCTAAAACAGGATCTCCTGCTGATTCATTTTCAGCAGCTGAAAATTCCATTTCTGAATGCTGTGCACACTTATATTCCTGTAATAGAATTGAATGAGCCCGATCCTGAAAATATCCTTCGCTGGTTAAAATTCAGGAATCCGGGAATGAATATGGCTGCTCCTGTAGTGGATTTTCTTTCAGGCGAAATGAAACATTTTTATTTTGATGAGGACACTGAATTTACTGTTAATAAATTCGGAGTAGCGGAGCCGGTGGGAACAGATGAAATGAGTGCCGGAGAGTTCGATCTCATCATCGTTCCGTTGCTTGCATTTGATGAAAATGGATACAGGGTTGGATATGGAAAAGGGTTCTATGATCGTTTTTTACCTGATTGCCGGCCGGATACATTAAAGATCGGCCTTTCTTTTTTTGCACCTGTGGATAAGATCGATGATACCGATAACTTTGATCAACGTTTGGATTATTGCATCACACCGGAAAGGATCTATGAATTTTAATAATATTTTTTTACGGTCTTTCAGGATACTGCTCTTTCCATTCAGCTTGATATATGGAGCAATCATTACCATCAGGAATTATCTGTTTGATAAACAGGTGCTGAAAACGACTTCTTTCAATTTACCTATAATCAATGTCGGCAATCTTTCGGTAGGCGGCACCGGAAAATCTCCGATGGTTGAATATCTCGCAGGATTGTTAAAAAGCCGTTATCATATTGCAACTTTAAGCAGGGGTTACAAACGCCTTACATCAGGTTATATTCTGGCTACTGAAAATTCTTCAGCACTGGAAATCGGTGACGAACCTATGCAGTTCCATATGAAGCATCCTGAAATTGCAGTTGCTGTTGGCGAGCAAAGAATTGAGGCGATTCCACAATTACTTTATGATCGCCCTGATATTCAACTTATCATACTTGACGATGCCTTTCAGCACAGATCGATAAAGCCAGGTCTGAACATCTTACTTACAGATTTCAATAATCTCTATTCCAATGATTTCTTTTTGCCTACCGGAGATCTGAGAGATCAGAAAAGCAGTGCAAAAAGGGCTGATATCATCGTTGTAACCAAATGCCCGGCTGGAATGCATGATTCAGAACAGGCCAAAGTCCGCAAACTTTTAAAGCCGGCAGAAAACCAGTACTTATTTTTTACTTCTATCCGTTATGGATTGCCATACCATATAATTTCAAGGAGGAACAGGCAGCCGGATCAGCATACCGAAGTGCTTTTGGTTTGCGGAATTGCCAATCCGGAACCATTGAAGAAACACATGCAACAGGAATCAAAGAGTTATGATGCCATGTATTATGATGATCACCATATTTTCAGAATCGATGACCTCAAAGAAATAGTAAAACGATTCAATGCAATCGACCATGAAAACAAAATGATTATCACTACCGAAAAAGATGCTGTACGATTAATCAAATTCTCGGAGGAGCTGAAGGATATACCATTTTATGTACTACCCATAACTGTTAGTTTCCTTTTCAACAGGGCTTCCGCTTTTAACGATTTAATCGTACATTTCATAGGAACTTACAAGCCTGGTGACCCTGTCATCAGCGGTTGAGAATCACAAGAAAAAATTTAAGAAAATTATGGGAAGGAAGAACAGCAGCGCCGGGAAGAAAAGCAGATCGCATCAGCATCAGAACTATACGGGCGTTCTTGACATTACCAGATCAGGCATGGCCTTTGTAATCGTTGAGGGTCTGAAACAGGATATACTTGTAAAACCCGGCGATTACAGAAGGGCATTTCATGGCGATAAAGTAACTGTGGAGCTTAAACAGGGAAATCTTCGTTCGGGCAGGTTGCAGGGGCAGGTGGTGGATGTGCTGGAAAGAAAACAGACAGAATTTATCGGTCATATCGAGCTGAATAAAGATTTTGCATTTTTTATTCCGGATGCGGGTAAATCAATTCCGGATTTCTTCATTCCATTATCTCAACTCAATGGCGCTGAAAACGGGTCACGTGTGGTTGTGAAATTTATTGAATGGGGAAAAGAAGAAAAAAATCCAAAAGGTTCTGTGCTTACGGTAATAGAAGGCGAAAATCAGAATGATATCGCCATGAAGGAACTGATAATTCAGAATGGATTTTCTCTGAACTTTTCGGAAGATACATTAGAGGAATCAGAACGTTTGCCTGAAATGATTAGTGAAGCAGATCTGGAGGGCAGGAGAGACATGAGAAAAATTTTAACCATTACTATTGACCCCGCAGATGCAAAAGATTTTGACGACGCCATTAGCTTCAGGGTGCTTAAAAAAGGGGAATACGAAATCGGCGTTCATATCGCGGATGTAAGTCATTTTGTAGAACCTGGTTCTGCGCTCGACACAGAAGCCTATGAACGTGCAACTTCGGTATATCTGCCCGACAGGGTTATTCCGATGCTGCCGGAGCGTATTTCAAACGAACTTTGTTCACTTCGCCCGAAAGAAGATAAACTTACCTTCTCCTGTATTTTTCAAATGAATTCTAAAGCGGAGATCAAACAATACTGGATCGGCAGAACAATTATTCATTCTGATTATCGCTTTACTTATGAAGAGGTACAGGATATTATTGAAACAAGGGCAGGTATGTATACTGCTGAAGTGCTGGTACTAAATGACCTGGCTCAGAAATTCAGAAAGGCCCGGTTTAAAAACGGAGCGATAAATTTTTCGTCTCAGGAAGTCAGGTTTAAGCTGGATGAAAATAGCAAGCCAATCGGGATCGTGATCAAAGAAAGCAAGGAAGCGCATCAGCTTATTGAAGAATTTATGTTGCTCGCCAATAGGTATGTCGCAGAAAACGTTTCGAAAGTTAAAATCAATAAAAAGCCCATCCCTTTTCCATATCGCGTGCACGATCAGCCAGATGAAGACAAATTGATCCCCTTTATTGAATTTGCAAAAAAATTTGGCCATCGTTTTGAAACGCAGACTCCCGAGGCAGTAGCAGCATCTTTTAACAGCATGCTTGCCGCAGCAAAGGGACTTCCCGAACAACATGTATTGGAACAGTTGGGGATCCGAACAATGGCCAAGGCGATTTATACTTCGGAGAATATCGGGCACTATGGTTTGGGATTCGAACACTATTGTCATTTCACTTCACCGATAAGGAGGTATCCTGATGTGCTTGTGCATCGAATCCTTACACAGGTCTTATCAGAAAAAGTGAAGGTGGATAAAAAACTGGAGGAAAAATGCAAGCATTGCAGTGAAAGGGAAAGGGCTGCAATGGAAACAGAGCGCGCAGCAAATAAGTATAAGCAGGTTGAATTTATGAGCCAGTTTATCGGTGACGAATTCAATGCTGTTATTAGTGGTGTTTCCAGTTTTGGATTCTGGGCGGAGACAGCCGAACATAAATGTGAGGGTCTTGTTAGTGTTTTCAGTTTGCAGGATTATGATGATTTCCGTTTGGTGGAATCCGATTATTGCCTTGTAGGAAAGCGAAGCGGCAGAACTTTTCGGATGGGTGATAATGTTACCATTAAAGTAATCGCCGCCAACCTGACCAAAAGACAACTCGACTATGAATGGGTGCTGCAGACAGAGCAACCAAAAAATCCGAAGAAAAAGAAAAAAGGAAAATAATACCTGAAGAGATTTATAAGCTATGTATAAGTTTGAAGAATTGGTCTCCAGATTCGAGACCTATTTTAATCAGCGCCATTTTCCCGCTAATCCGGGTACACTCTATGATCCTGTGCAGGACTTTTTAGCACTCGGCGGCAAAAGGGTAAGGCCCGTTCTGAGTTTGATGGGCAATGAATTATTTGACGAAATTTTACCCGACGCATGGCCTCTGGCTGCAGCTGTGGAACTCTTTCACAATTTCACATTGATTCATGACGATATCATGGATAAGGCACCACTACGCCGGGGAAAAGCTACTGTACATGCGGCTTATGGCGAACCAACTGCTTTACTGGGTGGGGATGTTATGCTGGTGGTTGCCTACGAATACCTGAACAAAATTGATTCAAGATATCAGAAAAGAATTATGCAGTTATTTAACAGAACTGCAATGGAAGTATGTGAAGGACAGCAACTGGATATGGATTTTGAGAAGTCGGCTTCGGTTGATATGCCTGCCTATATTCATATGATCGAATTGAAAACTTCTGTGTTGCTGGCGGCGAGTTTAAGGATGGGTGCTATTCTCGGGGGTGCCAGCGAAAATAATCAACACCATCTTTATGAGTTTGGCAGAAATCTGGGAATTGCCTTCCAGGTGCAGGACGACTATCTTGATGCTTTCGGTGATCCTGATAAATTTGGAAAACAGGTTGGGGGAGATATCATGGCTAACAAAAAAACATTCCTGATGATTCACGCGCTGCAAACGGCCGATGAGCCGGTGAAAAAAGAACTGAAGCAAATCATGGGTACTAACGAGGCAGGCAAAGTGGAAAAAGTATTGAATATTTTCAGAGCCTGCGGGATAGATGCCTGGGCCAAAGACCTGAAGGATACCTATATCAATAAAGCTTTTTATCACCTGGAAGAAATTGCCGTGATTTCGGCCCGGAAAAAACCACTTACTGAACTGGCTGCATATCTTGTTCAACGCGACAAATAATCTTTCATTCCGGGCTGCAAGATGCAATCGACTTTATGATTATCTTAACCGGATAAATCCGTCGCATGGCAAATACGGTGTTCCGTAAAAAATCTATTGAGAAAATACTGAGAGAGTCAGAAGCAGGTACAGGAGACAGTCACGGTTCCGGTAAAATGGAACGTATACTCACTGTAAAGGATCTGACCCTGATGGGAGTGGCTGCAGTTATCGGAGCAGGTATATTTTCAACGATCGGTTCTGCCGCGTTTGATGGTGGTCCCGGTGTGATTTTTCTTTTCATAATTACCGCGGTAACATGCGGATTTACTGCGCTCTGTTACGCTGAATTTGCTTCACGCATACCCGTTGCCGGTAGTGCTTATACCTATTCCTATGTTACTTTCGGTGAGATCGTTGCCTGGATTATCGGCTGGGCATTGATACTGGAATATGCAATCGGCAATATAGTGGTTGCGATCAGTTGGAGTGCGTATTTCAATAATATTCTTAAAGCAATTGGAATTCATCTCCCTGATTACCTTACCACCGGCTATCATACAGCAAAACTGGCATTTGAGGAAGCCGTAAGCAAACAGCTTCCCACGGGTGATCTATTGTGGACTACTGCACCTAAAATCGGAGAGCTGCCATTTATAATAAATGTGCCCGCATTTATAGTAGTTGGGCTGGTTACTATGCTGGCCTATATTGGAATTCAGGAAAGCAAACGCACAGCCAATTTCATGGTGATGCTCAAGATTGTTGTACTTGTTTTTATTGCAGCCATCGGTTTCTGGTTTATATTTTCCAACAATACCATGCACAATTGGTCGCCTTTCCTTCCAAATGGGATGAGTGGGATTTTGAAGGGCGTATCAGCAGTATTTTTTGCATATATAGGCTTTGACGCCATTTCCACAACGGCCGAAGAGTGTAAAAATCCGCAGCGCGATTTACCACGCAGCATGATTTATTCATTGTTGATATGTACAGTGGTATATATAGTCACTGCCCTTGTAATTACCGGAATGGTTAACTATAAGGAATTTGAAGGTGTTGCAGATCCACTGGCTTATGTGTTTGATAAAATCAACATGAAGAAAATCGGTTTTGTAATTTCAGTGAGTGCTGTTGTTGCTGCCACCAGTGTGCTGCTGGTTTTCCAGCTCGGTCAACCGCGAATCTGGATGGCAATGAGCCGTGATGGGTTACTTCCGCCGGCATTTGGAAAAATACATTCGCGTTTCCGGACTCCTTCATTTGCTACCCTGCTTTCAGGTGCAGCGGTTGCAGTGCTTGTACTATTTGCAGATGATGGGCTCATGACCGACCTCACATCAATAGGTACGCTCTTTGCTTTTGTGCTGGTCAGTGGGGGTGTATTGATCCTTCCACGGATTGCCAAACAGCCAGGCAAATTCAATCTGCCTTATATCAATGGAAAATGGATTGTGCCAGTGCTGTATTTGTTTTTTGTCTACCTGATGTGGGATCGTATACAAAATGATTTAAGCAAAATTGGAAATAAAGGTTACCAGGAATTGCTTTTCATATTTTTTATTTTTCTGGCAGGCATCATGACTTTTTTCTCCTTCCTCCGTAAATATTCATTAATTCCTGTTTTGGGTGTTTTATGCTGTATGTATCTGATGATAGAGATACCTGCGAAGAGCTGGCTGGTGTTTTTTGGATGGATGGCTGTGGGGCTGGGTATTTACTTTCTTTATGGTTTTCGCAAAAGCCGGATAGGTAAAGGAAACTGAGACCGGCCACACTGCTAAAATTTTTTTTCCCAACTGGCATACATTTTTTAAGTGGATACCATACTGATCGCCATAGGCGTACCTGCAAACTATTTTTGTTATACTAACGGGAATAACTTAAATTAGGATAGATCTTTCACTTAAAAATTCTCCATATGAATTTCATTCAACGACTCGAAAAATGGGGAGACACCCATCATCCAAAATGGCTCGATTTCATCCGGATTGTGCTTGGCATTTTCCTGTTTCTGAAAGGACTGGAATTTGTTAATAACATGGATCGGCTCACTTCACTTATCAACTCCAATGGTTTTATGGCAGCAATGTCAACCGGAGTTCTCGCTCACTATGTCGTATTCGCTCATATTATCGGAGGCATCCTTATTTCCTTCGGCTTGCTTACAAGGTTTGCCTGCGTAATGCAGATACCAATCCTTTTGGGCGCCTTATTTTTTGCAAATGCCAATGGAGGCCTCTTTACCCCATTTACAGAAATATGGATGACTATCCTGGTGCTTTTGTTGCTGGGCTTCTTCCTTATAGAGGGTAGTGGCCCAATATCCATCGACGAGTACATGAAAAATCATACAGAAAAAGAAGGCGGGATCCTGAAAAAATAATTTTCTTGTTTCTTCAGTTCCAACATCCGGACCAGAATCTATGCCACCCGGAAAAGTTGTAATTTTGCATTCCTGATAAAAAAGATTCGGGGCAGGTGTGGTATGAAATATCAGTTAGGCGACAAAGTCATATTAATTTATTCACAGGAAGAAGGTGAGATTGTTGATTTTATCAATGAGAAAATGGTCACCGTGGATGTGAATGGGGTTCAGTTTCCCGTACACATGGATCAGATTGATTTCCCTTATTTCAACCGTTTCTCAAAAAAACAGAACACAGTTATAAAGAAATCTGGGCAGAGTCCTGGGTTGTTGAAAAGAGAAAAACCATCTGCCAGATATCAGGTAGAGCAGGGGATATGGTTGATATTTCTTCCGGTATTTGACAAGGATATTTTTGACGATGATGTAGTTGATTATTTTAAAATTTACCTGGTCAATCAATCGGCTACTCATTTTGTTTTCGATTATTCATTAAGGTATAATAACGGTGTGGATTTTGACTTGAAAAACGAGCTCCTGCCCTGGGCGGATTTTTATTTGCATGATGTACCATTTGACAATATCAACGATGGACCAAAATTTGAATTCGATTTTTCCCTGAAATTTCCTGAGAAGAAAAAATCGTCTCATTTTGAGACATCGTTAAAAATAAAGCCGAAACAGATTTTTCAAAAAATAGAAGAGATCCGGAAAAAACAACTGGCACATTTTTCCTACCAGTTATTTTCAGAATATCCTGACAAAGTTGAAGAGCCGGAAAATGATTTTTCCAGATTAGCACAGGCAGGTTACAGAATGTATCGGGCTGAAAAAGCCAGCGGTCAAATGGAACCTGCGAGAACTGTTGTGGATCTGCACATTGAGAAGCTTGTTGACAAATGGGAAAAACTGGATGCTTATGCAATTCTTGATCTGCAGCTCCGGACTTTTGAAAAATTTTATGATCTGGCTGTATTTCATCATCAGGATTCTCTGATTGTTGTGCATGGCGTGGGTACGGGAAAACT
>JAATGW010000714.1 GCA_015654495.1 Chitinophagales bacterium | reverse complement strand
CCAGGTCAGAAAAAAGAGCCAGGGAAGTCGGGGTAAGGAAAGCAATAGGCTCCGGCAAAAAGCAATTGGTATTTCAGTTTTTTACGGAGTCTTTTCTGCTTACTGTTATTGCATTTATTTTCGCTGTCCTTTTTGTTCAGTTGGCCCTGCCTGCTTTTAATACGCTTACTGGTGCAGTAATAAAAATCCCCTTTACCAATTATTTATTCTGGCTGACTGCTTTATGTGCCGTGTTATTAACAGGATTTATTGCAGGTAGCAGACCTGCTTTCTATCTTTCTTCTTTTGAAGCGGTTAAAGTATTGAAAGGTAAAATACATATTGGTAAAGCTGCGGTATGGCCAAGGAAAATATTAGTGGTGCTTCAATTCAGTTGTTCCCTTGCACTTATTATTTGTACGTACATTATTTATCAGCAGGTTCAATATGCTAAAAACAGGCCTTCAGGCTATGATAAAAACAGGCTGATGATCACCGACATGAACCAGGACCTGGGCAGTAATTATGTTGCGATAAAAAACGAACTGGTTGAGAAAGGTATCGCGGAAACAGTTACCATGGCATCAGTAGGTGCAACAAGTTCGGGCAATCACAGAGATGTAGACGATTGGCAGGGCAAGCGACCGGGAGAATCTGTAAATATGGGGATGATAAGAATATCTGATGATTATTTTAAAACCCTCGGAATGTCTATAAAAGAGGGCAGAGATTTTAATGGGCCTTCAGATACCTTAAATGTAATATTCAATGAAGCGGCTGTTAAACTGTTGCGTTTACAAAATCCTTTAAACCAAACCATCACATGGATTGATACCAAATTAAGAATAGTAGGTGTTGTAAAAAATGCTCTGACGAAATCACCTTTTCAACCGGCCGACCCCACCATGTTTTTTTATGATCCGGAACCACAGCATGTAATTATGTACAGGCTATCATCGCGCATCAAAACACAGGATGCAATTTCTAAATTAACTGCAATTTTTAATCCTGCATACCCATATACCTACACTTTTGCTGATGATAGCTATGCTGCTAAATTTAAGCTGGAAGTATTGATTGGAAAATTAGCCGGTTTATTCGCAGGTTTAGCCATTTTTATTTCATGTCTTGGTTTATTTGGTCTGGCAGCCTATATGGCAGAACAACGCACAAAAGAAATTGGCATCCGCAAAGTGTTAGGAGCTTCTGTGTCACAGGTATGGCTATTACTTTCAAAGGATTTTGTTGCGTTGGTGTTGATCAGCTGCGTAATTGCGTCACACATTGCTTTTTATTATATGCAGGATTGGTTGCTACAGTACGATTACCGCATAACAATCAATCCTTTCGTATTTGTTATTGCAGGCTTTGCAGCAATTTTGATGACGATTATCACCATCAGTTTTCAGTCGATCAAAGCAGCTATTGCAAACCCGGTGAAAACATTGAGAACGGAATAGTATAGGTTGCCTAAAGAAGCATTCGACTTAATGGTATGGAAATAATTTTTTATATTATTCTTCTTTAAGTCGAAAAATCAGGTCATTTTCGACATTATTTCTCCCTGATGTCGACTCATTCAGCATTAAATCAGATTAATGTCGAAAAATGTACTTATTTTCACCATAAACTCTGACTGATGTCGAACAGATCGACATGTCAAGCCTTTAAAGGTGAAAACAAATTAGAAATTCGAAATTATGGCCTATGATAAAAATCTCCCATTCAATGAGATACCGGACTTACCGCCGCCCGATTTTCAGGAGTCCCGGGAGATACTGAGGCAATTAGCTAAAGCATCAAGGTATTTGGGTGAACTAAATGGCCTCTGCGCTTCTTTACCCGACCCTCAGTTACTAATCAATACCATAATCTTACAGGAAAGTAAGGATAGCTCGGCTATTGAGAATATTGTCACAACACAGGATGAACTATACAAAGCAACCACAGACGAAGGCACAGCCACTGATGCGGCAAAAGAAGTATTGAGTTACCGGGAAGCGCTTTATGCCGGACTTGAAAAAATGCAGGGCCAAAAAAATTTACTGCTGACCAATACAATGGTTGAAATTGTCCAAACCGTTAAGCAAAATAACTCCGGTATCAGGAATACTCCCGGTACGGTATTAAAAAATGCCATCAACGGTGAAGTAATCTACACACCACCATGCTGCGAAGATGTTCTAAGAGAAAAATTAGCCGCACTGGAAAAATTCATCAATGACCCGGAGGCATCTCCTTTAGATCCATTGATTAAAATGGCATTTATACATTACCAGTTCGAAGCTATTCACCCTTTTGCAGATGGTAATGGCAGGACGGGCCGTATCATAAATGCACTATACCTTGTACAGCAGGAACTATTATCTCAACCTGTATTACACCTCAGTTCATATATTGTAAAGTATAAAACAGAGTACTACCAGCAACTACGTGGTGTAACCGAAAAAAACAACTGGCATGATTGGATAATGTATATGCTGACTGCCCTGGTGGAAACTGCGCAGTTAAGTACAAAGAAAATCCGCAATATGCTTTCCCTGAAAGAAGAAACAGAGAAGAAAATGAAACAGTCACTAGGTTCCTCGTTCAGCTATGACCTTTTACATTTAATGTTCACACTGCCTTACTTAAAGATTGAACTTTTTGAAAAAAAAGAAATAGCTCATCGCCAGACTGCTTCAACCTGGTTAAAAAAGCTGACAGAAGCGGATATCCTGAAACCGCAGAAAATAGGCCGTACAACTTATTTTATCAACTACCGGCTGATGGAACTTCTTACAACTAACTAATACAGGAAACGAAAAAGTATCCTTTCTGATGTTTAGTAAATCTTTGCCGATCGATAAAAATCCATTTCTTCTCTTGAGAAATTATATGGATTGTAATAAATTAGGATGTACTTAGCTGGTCATTATTTTTGATAAGGGTTAATAGAGAACTATGAATTGTCAGGTTTAATGCTGATCAGGGAATCAATATCAGGATACAAACACATCGATTTAGGCAATATCAAAATTGCCTTCACGCAAGTATGCCAGGAAGAAATTTTCAGAGATGTTTATTTTGCAGCAAATTCCCTGTACTATGTTGAATCAGGTAGTGCAACACTGCATATAAATGGTAAGGACCTGACTGTTAAAAAAGGGGAAATCTGCCTCATCAAACAACATAGCAAACTGGATATTCGAAAGTTTAAGGACAGGAATGGCCAGGATTTTAAATCAATTATATTCTATTTGTTTCCGGACTTTGTAACAGAGTTTATAAAACAGGGAAAGAAATATAGCCCGGTTTTGATTTCTGACGAGATCATTCATCTGGGCCGGCAGTTGCCACTCAAACTCTTTTTTGAATCATTGCTTCCATTGTTTGAAGCTAAGAAACTGGATCGGACGGACATCAGGGAGAAAACCTTCTCAGCATTAAATCATTTGTCCGGGCACAACAGAAAACTCCTGCATTTTCTTTCAGCAAACAGCAAACCTGTAAAGATAGACCTTTATGAATTTATGATTCATATTGCAGAGCATAGTTACACAGTAAGCGAACTTGCCAGGCTAACGGGGAGAAGTTTATCTGCATTCAAAAGAGATTTTTACGAAGTTTTTGAAACAACTCCCCATCAATGGCTTCTCAGAAAAAAGATTGATTATGCCGTGCAATTACTCAGCGATAAAAAAATGAAGGCTTCCGATATTTCCTTTATGCTGGGCTTTAATGAGCTGTCTCACTTTTCGGCAGCTTTCAAAAAGATAAAGGGCATTGCTCCAAGCCATTTGTAACAATTTCATTTAACAGAGCGTAATTCGCAAACAGGCAAATGCAGGTCTGGTGGTGAATAAGGCTCGTTCACGCAATCATGATAATGCTATAGATAATACCTGATATATGAACCCGGAAGATTTTATAGCTGGAAGCCTTTACCTGACAATGACTGAATCAAAATTAAAGTGGATGGCTAATCTGAGGAGTTGGAAAAAGTTTATTTTGAACCCTTGGGTGTCTGCTCTTGTACAACCTTGTCAATTTCGGCAATGATATCTTTTGAATAGCTATTGTCAAAATATTTGAAAGTGTGTCCTTCTTCCTTATTGATATGGTCAATTCTAAATATCCTTTCGCCATCTTTATTTTCCACTATCAGTGCCGGCGACTCAGGGAGGTCAACTTGTTCGCCTGAAGTTGATACTTTGATATTCACTGCTTCGGCTTTAGTATCCAGGAATTCTATATCAAAGCTAACAACAGCACTTGTCTTTTTGTCCCAGTTGAATTCTCTCTTAATCGTTGCCATACTTTTATTTCTCCAGTTGCTTATTTTGCCGGACTCGTTAAAACTGATGATATGTTACTCTGCTCTTCTGGTGTTTCTGAAGGAAGGAAAATGTGAAATTTAGCTCCCTTTCCCACGGCCGATTCAGCCTGAACAAACCCTCCATGGTTTTCCGCAATTTTTTTCACGATCGACAGACCTATTCCCGTTCCTTCAACACCGGTCTCTGGTGAGATTCTTGTGAACAGATCGAATATTTTCTCACCATAATCAGGCTCAAAACCGATTCCGTTATCAGCGAAAGTGATCTTGTGATAGGTAGTACCGTTTAAAAATACCATTTCATTTTTATCGTTTCTATTCACGCCTTCGACACTGATTGAAATTTTTGGTGATCGATCAGGTGGTGTAAATTTTATCGCATTGGCAAGGATATTAACAAAGAGTTGATTTAACTGAAACGGCAGTCCTTTTACTATCGGCAACTTATCGGAATCAATAGTCGCTTTTGTATTACTTATCATGACTTCGAGATCAAGTGTAGCCGTCATCAGTATATCATACAAATTCACATCTTCAAACTTGAGTTTATTTACATCCGACGAAAGGGTTGAATAAGATAGAAGTGACTGCATCAGCATTTGCATTCTTGAAGCGGATGATATGATCTTCTGAGAAAATTCTTTTATCTGATCGATTGATTTGCCTGCCTCCAGTTGTCTTCCGGCAAAAACCTGGATCTTTCTGATTGGTTCCTTCAGATCATGACTGACAATATATGCGAAAGAGGAAAGTTCAGTGTTGCGCTTTTGAAGTTCACTAT
>JAATGW010000810.1 GCA_015654495.1 Chitinophagales bacterium | reverse complement strand
GAGCAAAAGATCCGGCATTTCACGCAGAGTTGAAAACTGACTTTGATGATTTGATCAGTGAAGTAAATGTTGTGCCACAGGATATCGGCAGGGTGTTGCTTAATTTATATAACAATGCGTTTTATGCAGTGAGGGAGAAACAGAAACAGAGAGAGAAAGAGAAAGAGAAAGAGGAACAGCCGGGGAAACAGAAACAAAATCGTAGGGACGTCATGCGTGACGTCCCCACTATGCATGACGTCCATGAATTCCAACCGCTGATATCAGTCAGTACTAAAAGAAATGGAAACCAAATTGTAATAACGGTGAAGGATAATGGAAATGGTATACCACCGAAAGTGGTTGATAAAATTTTCCAGCCTTTTTTTACTACTAAACCCACAGGACAAGGCACTGGCCTTGGACTATCTTTATCTTATGACATTATAAAAGCGCACGGAGGTGAAATAAAAGTAGTTAGTATTGAAGGGAAAGGTTCCGAATTTATTTTCTCATTAAATCCAACTTCATGAATGGGGCATCTCACTTTGTCATCCGATATCCAGGCAATTTGGATTGTATTTCATATTTCTTACTTCTCACCTCATACTTCTTACCTCAAAATAAACCAACCGTTCAGGGAACAGGATCAGGATTATCATTGGCTTGTGACAGCACTTCTTTTACGTCCGGACTACCGACTCCATAGATCGCTGTTTCGGTTTCATTTTTTACTTTTCGGCCCTGAATTAATTTGGATACTTTTTGAAAAAATGACCTATTGTCGATGTATATTTTTAAATTGAATGTATCCTGCAGATTATAACTGAGCATTCATGGTTTTTCCGGTGCCTTCGCGAAAACAAATGATTTTCAAAGGCGGAAGGTTCTAACAATCGGAATTTTTCTTCTATACTTTTCTTTAACCTTTTTGAACCTTCACGTACCCGGTTTACAAGTCGACCGTTACGCCGCCCTGACCCGAGCGGAATGAATCGCCAATATCCTATCAAATCATTGCTGTAACAGCTTCTTCCGGACCCGGGAGTGGGATTTCAGACAGTTCAAAAGCCAAACTACATGAGAAGCACACTGTTTTTTTGTTGGTTATTTTGATCGTTAGGGTTGAAGCACAGGCACAGTGTACGACCACAGGCCTGTTATTACAGGACAGATAAATGGAGAAAATGAAATCAGTAACAGAAAGCAGCAGTAAGAAATACAGGAGAATGTTTTTTTTCATTTTTCTGGTCCTTCTTTTTTCATGTTCAGGAAATGGAAATAAAGAGATCGCAACCAGACATGGTAAATCTTTAGTGGTTCCGCCCGAAATAGTGCTGACAGATACCTGTCCTGCTCCACAGATAACGCATCTCAAAAATGTACCGCCGCCAACTGAAGTTACAGTCCCTGAAAAGGCTGGTGGTCATTACCGTTACTTTACCGAAGGGGGTTTTAAAACTGTGGCTTTGAAGCCTCCTGTAATTACTGCAGCAACCAGTCCCTTTGCCGATTTTACCAGATTTGAAACAAAGGATGGTCTGGCGCTGAGCAGTATTTACTGCGGTTTCAGTGATTCACGCGGACGACTTTGGTTCGGTACAGGTGGCGGGGGGGTAAGTTGCTATGACGGCAGCGCATTTATCAATTTCGGCTATTCGCAGGGGTTATCAGATAACGGAATTCTGTCTGTTGGAGAAGATAACAATGGCAATATCTGGCTTGGAACAACGGCCTTCGGCGTCATGAAGTACGATGGAAGAAAGTTCATTGGTTATACCGTGAGCAGCGGTCTTGCAGACAATACAGTTACGAGTATCCTTTGCGACAAAGAAGGAACCATGTGGTTCTCGACAGTCAAAGGCGGTGTCAGCAGATTTGATGGTTCCGCGTTTAACACGATCGATACAGCTGATGGATTGCTTTCAAATAATGTGAATTTAGTTGCAGAGGATAGTAAAAGCAGGATCTGGTTTGTTAGTTCTGGCGGTGGCCTGAGCTGTTATGATAAAGGAAAAATAAGAACATACACTACTGCTAATGGTTTGCCGACAAATTTCATGTTGGGTTTTCTGGAAGATTCGAAAGGAAATATATGGTTCGGAACTCATGAAAATGGTGCCGTTGTATTTGACGGAAAAGAATTTACAACTCCGGCAGTATTGAAAAAGGCTTTACATGGTACCGTGACTGATATTAAGGAAGACGGAAAAGGAAACATATGGTTCACCCGAAATCCGGGCGTCGCAGTTTGTTACGACGGAAAAATGGCAATTGCTTTTTCTGCCGAAGAAGGGATGTCAGGAAACGTAATTGATAATATTACCATTGATAAAGACGGCCGTCCGTGGTTTGGCAGTTTAGGTGAAGGATTGATCCGGTATAATGGAAAAGCGCTGAATGCGTTTTCTTCAGCACAAGGACTTCCGGTAAGTATTATCCGCGACGTATTTGAAGATAAAAATGGAAATATATGGCTAAGTACAAACGGAGACGGAGTTATTAAATTTGATGGGGAGAGTTTTACAAAATTTACTACCAGCCATGGGTTAGCCGGAGATCTTGCTAGCCAGATCTTTCAGGACAAAGATGATTTTCTTTGGTTTTCTACATTGAATGGCATCAGCCGTTTTGATGGCGTGCGTTTCACAACCTATACTATGCAACAGGGACTTGCCGGCGGTAATTTTGTCTATTGCGTTTTTCAGGATAGCAAAGGAATTTTCTGGATTGGTTCTATCGGCGGCGTAAGTCGTTTTGATGGGAAAAGTTTTACCAATTATACAACAGCGCAAGGTCTCACTGACAATAGCGTCTTTTGTATCAAAGAAGATAAAGCGGGCAATCTCTGGTTGGGTACTGCCGGAGGAATAAGCCGGTTTGATGGAAAGAGCTTTACACGGTATACAAAAGCCCAGGGACTGCCTGATGATTATATCATGGATATAAAGGAAGACGGCAGCGGAGCGCTGTGGTTTGGTACTGCTTTAGGTTTAAGCCGTTTCGATGGAAACGGTTTCCTTTCATATAACGAGTCAGATGGACTTTCAGAGGACGTCGCCTGTTTTATAGAAGAAGATAAAGATGGGGCGTTGTGGATTGGAAGCTATAAAGGGTTTTCGAAGCTGAGTTTCAGATCACCTGATAAAGTTGCATCAACAGCATTAGTCCGGGGCCCCGGACTTTTGGGAATCAGCAATGAGGAATTGAGTAATTGGGAACCGGTATGTGAAGTGTACACTGAAAAATCCGGATATCCCATAAAAGACCAGAATGACCAGGCTGTTTTGATAAAAAAATATCCTTTCCCGGCTACCAAAGGCAACGAAGAAGAAAAAACCAGGATCTGGATGGGAACAGGGGATGCAAAACTGATTCGTTTCGATCCCCGGGCGCTGTATAAAAGCACCCGTCCGCTCAATACATTTATCCGCTCTGTCAAAATTGACAACCAGCCCATCAACTGGTATGGCCTCAACACCTCAAAGTATGATAGTGCAGTGGTAGCTCAGCAGGAAGGCATGGTCTTCGGGAAGGCTTTACTTTCAAAACACCGTGATAGCCTTACAAAAAAATTCGGCGATATACGCTTCGACAGTATCAGACCTTTTTATGCGGTTCCGCAAAACCTCAAACTACCGTATAGGCATAACCGTGTTGATATTGATTATGGAGCAGTAGAAACCGGGCGTAGTTTCCTGGTGCGCTATCAGTACATATTGGAAGGTTATGATCGGGAATGGAACTCGGTGACAGAAAAGACTTCGGCTTCATTTGCGAATATCTCCGAGGGAAGTTACACTTTCAAACTCAAATCGCGCAGTCCTGATGGTATTTGGAGTGAGCCCATCAGCTACAGCTTTGAAGTGTTGCCGCCATCCTGGCGCACCTGGTGGGCCTACACTTTATATGCCCTGATCATTGCAGGTGCAATCTGGGGATTTGTTTATTACAGATCGAGACACTTGCGACAGGAGAACAGACTATTGGAAGATAAAGTAAAACTCAGAACAGGTCAATTGCGGCAGGAAAAGGAGAAAGTTGAGCATACACTTGCAGAGCTGAAGGCTACACAGGCACAACTGATACAATCAGAAAAGATGGCCACCCTTGGGCAGTTGACTGCGGGGATTGCGCATGAGAT
>JAATGW010000015.1 GCA_015654495.1 Chitinophagales bacterium | reverse complement strand
GTAACTGCGGGAAGGACACGGGAAATTTTTCTTAGGTGCATGGATTTTCACCAGCTTCACCCAAAAGGCTTGCAACTAAAACTTCAATTTTATTGTAGAATCCGCACCTGGTATAGATTCTATTCTGAACAGCAGGCCCTAATTACATCCAGGATTAAATTTATCAAGTTGAATTCATTCCAAAGTCAGTGCTCCTGAAGGCCGAGCAACTGACAAATGATATTGATATTGATGATAATGAATTTGTAGCGTTGACGGATCATATTCATGGTAAGCTTTGGACAGGTGACAAGGAGTTATTGCGAGGATTAAAGCGGAAGAAATGGAATAAGGTGGTGACAACTGACGAACTTTATAAGACCATTGTTAGACGTTCCCAATAAACTTTCGTTCAACATCAGTTTTATGCAAGCCGGGCTGACGGAATAGGCCATCGGCATTTGTAATTCTGACCCAGCTGTAGTAATTTGCCCGTCAGACATTAGTTCAAATCACCAGGGCGGTGCCCGGCAACCCAGCAGTCTTGAAGCCGTCCACGTAATGTGCAAACTTTTCAAACATCATGCCGGATAATACTTTTCAAAGCTATCAGATATTAGAATCTTTACCTGTATATGGGCCAATGTATACACCTGTATCATGGAGGGAAGAGCCATCTTTTTCAGAAGGTTATGTAGTTAGGTTCTTTAGAGATGACAAAACAGAATGGGTAGCTAATTTCTTTCCAGGCTGGACAGAATTTTGTGTTGTTATTGAAATGAAAAACTCAAAAAACCTATTGGTTGTCGCTTTTGGCGCAGCATATATAATGAATCCAAATGAAGAGACTCCACTAGGAAGATTCGGTGTAGGTTTTCACGGGTATGCTGAGCACGTGGATGGGCGAATTGTATTGGTAGACCAAACAGATCTGACAATTGTGGAGCCAGGCGGAAAGTATTGGACCACGAAACGTATTTCTATCGACGGATTAAAAAATTTAGAAATCAACGGCGATATTGTTTCAGGCTTATGTTACTCTCTTGAAAGCGGCAACTGGCAGCATTTTTCTTATGATATAGAAAATAAGATATTAATCGGTGGCAGTTATGATTGGGATGAAGTCTAAAAGATTGCACAACATCGTCTCACACAATACGGGCGACAGAATATGCCATCGGCAATAGAACCTGCCTTCGGCATCCAGGTCCCGGCCTTGACTTTTCAAATTTAAGTTAGTACTCTTGTAACCAATCCCGCAAGCAATTGCGGAAGCAGACGGAACACGGAATATTCACACTACGTGGAGCCGTCCACGTTATTCGCGGTTTCAACAATTACCGAATTATGGATGAATTAAAAGAAAATGCAAAGTTTAATACCATCCGAACACTAAAATGTATCGCTTCTAAAGAAGAGCAGATCAAATATAAAAATGCTGTTCCTTTTGTACATATTGGATATGAGTTATTGGCTCAAAGTAATGAGATTTCTAGGTTACTTGACACTAATTGGTTTAGAGATATTTGGACTGATGACCAGGTTGAATCGCTTGTTTATTTTAGAAAACTATATTTAGAGACAACAGTGGAGTTTTCAACAAATATGCCCGACGTTCCAAAACTGTTTGAAAATTTGAATTGGTTAAACTTTATGGATAAGGCTAAATCGATACTTCTGTTTCTACAGGCCGACTAACGACATTTTCGTTAGTCATAGTCTCCCCAACTGATTTTGCATTTCCATAAACCTGGCGTTTATGAAACGTTGAACTGTTGTGAATTAAGGTTTTTGATTCGCGCCGAACTTTACGCAGTATGGTTAAAGAATTGGATATCGGTCCGCCTCGACCGAGAATTCTGATTTAGTGGCAGAACCTGCCTGCCGGAATGCAGTCCCGGCCTTTGGCTTTTCAAACTTAAGTTAGTACTATTGTGTACAGTCACCGCCTGCCCGCCGCAACAACATAAAGGCAGGCAGAAGAAGGAAAATATCCACAATGCATAAAGCTGTCCACGTTAGCAGGAATTGTGTATGATCGATTTGCAAAACATAAAAAGCCATAACATTTCCAGACCAGGAGTCTGGACACTTTTTGGTAGCCCAGAGGATTTCGATAATTTCCCTCAAGAACATAAAGATCAGATTCTGTTTCTCGATAAGCCGGCAGGCAAGTATATTTATGGTTTTGCTGCATCCGCCGACCTGGTATCAGACGACACCTCAGATCCATTTCATAAAAATAATTTTAAGACCATTGAAGAATTTAAAGAATTGGCAGATGAATCAAAGTTGAAAAAATGGCTGTATCGCAGACGCATTCCTTTCGGTAATTGGGTTTTTGTTTTACCAGCATATAACGATTACCCAATTTATACTACATGGAAAATGATTATTAAGTACAATAGTACAATTTTATTTTCGAGCGATGTTTTGATTTTTGACAATACCTTAAACTGGTGTTTATTTTATTTTCATCACGACCATCTATTTTTTGCAAGAGACAATATATATGACCCAACCGATAAGTATAAGAAAATGGAACAACTAAATGAGTTAAAGGGTAAGTATCCAAATTTTAAATTTCCGTATTGATAAAATACAACTACTGCCAACATCAGCTCCTACACAGTACAGTCTGAAGAATATGTCATTGATCCGTTGCGACGGAGAATTCTGACTCAGCAAGAGAACCCCCGGGCATTGTCTTTTTAATTTAAGTTAGTACTTTGGTAACCGGTTCCGCAAGAAATTGCGGGAGCAGACGGAATATAAAATATCCGTACTGCCTGATGCCGTTCACTTTGGGCGTCGTACCAGGATAGAACTTCCTGCTAAACTTTTTTATTTGGACAAAAACACAAGCCTGTATATTTTAAACACATTGCTTGATAAATTAAAGTGGCATAATTTGATATCAGGTGAGGTTATTGTTTTACACGATAGTATTGGTGAAACCAGAATTGGATTAACAGTAGTAATTAAACACTTCCTATCTGCCAATCTTATTAAGACATACCCAGACACATTTGACATTAAGGAAATTACTTTTGAGGAAGCAATTAATTCTATGAAGTATGGATTAAGCACGAAGCCCGATTATACTAGAATTGATACTGAATTTTCAATTCATGACCAGAATCAACTTGTATATTCATTTTTGCATCTGTTTGACAATCCCAGATTTTACACAATAAATGCAAAAATATTCAGAACAGACCTGGATTTAAATGACTTCTGGGAAAGTGGTGGAGCGATATTAACAGATAAAAATTCGATAGGGTTGTTTTGGACAAATGACTTATACAATAAATTCCGATAAGACGGTAACGATGCCCGACATAGCATTTCCATGTCGTGGCTTGACGAATATATCCTGATCGAAACCAGGATAGATGATCGGTAGTTCCGGCTACATGAACACAGAGCGGCTTTGGAATATAATCTCATAATATATATTTGCCCGGCAGGCATCCGGCATGGTGGAACCCCCGGGTACCATAACAGTGCCAATGCTCCGACGTTGTGCGAAATGCTATGAATTAAAATCTTAGATTTATAAAACCCTTAGAAATGGCCGGATTTCGCATCGTGAAAAAAAGTCGCGTGAAAAAGAAGATATTTGAAACCTTATACTTTAACTTTTAAGAAGTTTTGAGGTTGGAAATGATTCGGCAGATTATTACTCTGACTCTTTTGGCAAGAAATTGAAAAATTTTGTTAAGAGTACTCCTGCGAGTTTAAACTATACTTTTCCATCGCTAATTGATATCGGGATTGCGACATTTTCACATCGTCTGGTGGTAATTTCAGAGTTTATAGTTGAACCCGGCCACTCCTTCTCAAACTTAAGTTAGCCGTAACCGTTAGCGGACGTCCAATGGCGACAGTGCATACTTCTATCTATTGCCGAAAGTGAAAGAAATGGAATCACCTGATTTTTATTCCATGTTGGGCTCAGCGAACTTTCCCGTCCGCTTTCAGGAAACTAAAAGGAATTGCCCCAGGCCAGTTATAGCGATTTTAAACTTTGGACTTTTTTCGTAAGCGCTATCCCGGCGGTTTGACTCAACTTTGTAGCTCACAATTAAAACAAAAATTCATGCAAAAGTCAATTTTAATTACAGGAGCTTCATCAGGAATGGGTTTAGCAGACACTATTCTTTTCGCCCAAAACAACTATCAGGTATTTGCCACTTACCGAAACAGCAAAGATGAAGACAAGCTAAAGAAAATCAAAAATGTGTATCCTGTAAAAATGGATGTTACAAATGGAGACGATATTAAACAAGCGTTTCAGAAAATCTCAAACATCGTTGGCGATAATGGTTTGTATGCCATCATCAACAATGCAGGCATTATGTACACAGCGCCGTTTGAGTATGCCGATGAGGAACGGGCTAGGCAGATGATAGAAGTGAATCTGATGGCTCCTTTTAAAATCACACAAACCTTTATCCCGTTGCTGAAAAAGTATAATGCCAGCAATACCATAAAAGCAAGGGTTATCAATATTGCATCCTGGGCTGGCTATATCGGGCAACCTTTTATTCCCTTTTACAATGCTTCAAAAGCCGGTTTGATAGGGCTTTCCGAATCTATGTATTACGATTTGGGCTTGCTGGATATTCATGTAGTACTGGCTTCGCCAGGCGTTACCAGAACGTCGATGCTTGCTAAAGCAACCGAAGATGGTGATGATAATTTAAAGGCACTTCCAAAAGAAGGACAGGTTTTCTACAAACCCTTTCTCGACCATCGTAAAGCTATGGGCGAAAGTTCCGGCAATTCTAAACTTTTACCAACAGCCGATATTCTTGCTAAGAAACTATACAAAATAGTAGAGTCAAAAAAGCCGAAGCATAAATACAATCTTGCAATGGATGCAGCTTTTATGGACAAAATAATGACCAAAGTTATTCCTTTAAGCTGGCGTTTTGCGATGAATAAGAGTGTGTATAAACTCAATATTAAGAACTCTGCAAAAGCCTTTTCTCAAAAGGCATCTATTCAATCAGGAGATAAAAAATCTTTTGCTGTATCTAATGCTTAAAACTCAAGAATATGATAAAGTCAATAACCGCCATATTGATCCTGATCAGTTCCTTAGCATCCATCTATTATGCATTTGGTGGAGTAATAAAACCCGAAACTGCCCTGGTATATAATAAGGCAAACATGCCTCGCCCGGGCATACAGTTACTGTCTATGTTTCTGGGTATTGGTGGATTGCTTTTGTTGTTCCCGCAAACCTTTACAATAGGCGGAACAATGCTGATCATTCATTCGCTTACCACTATCGTTTGCTTTGTGATGATCAAAGACTGGAAGGGTGGAATTTTTGAATTTATATTTTTACAAATACCAGTTTTTATCGTCTGGGCCGGTTACCCTTTGTCAATACTTGAAAAATTTAGAAACTTCCTTGTGTAAAACCGAAGTGGTTGACCGACAAGAAACCGAACCGTTGTACGAAACGCTTAGGCCTTTTAATCGATGATTTAGATTTTCGGAATAAATTGTGAGATCAGCTGTTGTTTGTAACCATTAACACTTGTTTGAATAGCAGGAATCGTTCACCAACAGATTCATTTTTTCTAACTTGCATTTTATTTGTCAAAAATCACTTTATGAAGGTTCGATCATTGTCCCTGCAGATTAGTCCGGAGATTGGAAAAGTTTCTGCAGAATTGATTACAACAGAAAAACCTGTATGCATACTTACATTGGCACATGGAGCCGGTGCCGGAATGAATCATGATTTCATGATAAGCATTTCAAAATTACTTGCGGAAAAAGAAATAGCGACGCTTCGATTCAATTTCCCGTTCATGGAAAACAAAAAAGGAAGACCTGACGTTCCGGCAACAGCACAAAAAACTGTAGAAGCGGCGATCAATAAAGCACATCAACTTTTCCCGTCACTCCCGTTATTTGTTTCCGGTAAATCTTTTGGAGGAAGAATGAGTTCACAATACATGGCAACCAAACCAGCAGTTGAAATAAAGGGAATTATTTTTTTTGGATTTCCCCTTCATCAATTCGGAAAGCCTTCAACAGACAGGGCGGAGCATCTGAAGAGCGTAAAAGTGCCCATGCTTTTTCTTCAGGGTTCCAGAGACGAATTGGCATCATATGATCTAATAGAAAAAGTTTGTGCATCTCTCCGGTTAGCAACTCTGGTAAGGATCGAAGGAGCTAACCACGCATTTAAAGCAGGCAAACAGGATATTCTGCCGATACTTGCCGAAGCTACACGAGCCTGGGTAGACAAGAAGATAAAGACTAGTTCAAAAAAAAATCTGTAGCCAAATAATTGATAACTCTTCTGCAATAAGCCAGGCTGCTGCTATGACGGATAAAAAATTTGCTGCCGCCAAGCCAACCCCGGCAATAATACCTCCGAGGTTTATAACCGGATCGGTTTTGGAAGATAACATCCGCTATATATCTTTACCCGATATACGTCCAGACTGATGGTCACTTCCGCTATAGCTTCGCCGACCGGGTAACTGGGAATACCATGACAGCGTAAATGCCCGGGCGTTGATTCCAAAAGACCTCGAAACCCTATAGATGAAAAAGTATTTCCTCGGTTTATTTTTTTCTGCCGTGATTAATACTGCAGCGGCTCAACTACCTGAATTTCAATGGGCCAAAGCTTTTGTCGAACACAATCAATCCAATCCTTCAGTATATAGCAACGGCAGGTCATTGGCAGTGGATCAACTGGGGAATGTTTATTCTGCCGGACTTTTCAGCTATACCACTGACTTTGATCCCGGACCAGGTCTGTTTACACTTTCCGCGGACAATTGGGTGAATACCGCTATTTATATTTCTAAGCTAAGTCCGGCAGGGGATTTTTTATGGGCAATACAAATTCCCACATATGTTGAATTTGGAAATATTGAGATCAGTGTTGACAAGGACAATAATGTATACATAGCTTCAGAATTACGCCTTCCTGCAGATTTTGATCCGGGACCGGGTGTGTACACACTTTCACCGACCGGAGGGTGGGACGCCTTTGTAGCTAAATATGATCCCAATGGTAACCTGGTTTGGGCAAAACAATTTGGTGGCCCAGGCGATACGGTTCCCCGTTCAGATGTGTTGGATATTGATAATGACGGCAACGTGATTGTTTGTGGGAATTTCAACAACACAGTCGATTTTGATCCAGGTCCTGCCATTTTTAATATGACTTCAACCGCCCACATTCAGGCATTTATTGTGAAATTGAATAGGGACGGCAATTTTGTATGGGCTAAGCAGTTTGGTAATTCACCAGTAGTGTACGCTGGTTCCAATATTGCAGACGTGAAGTGCGATCAGCAGGGTAATATTCACCTCACCGGTGATTTTTCAGGCAACTGTGATTTCGATCCCGGATCATGGAATTATATACTGCAGAGCAGTGGTATGAACGATGGTTATATTGCAAAACTCGATCCCAACGGCAATTTTATTTGGGCCAGAACTGTTGGCAATACTACAAAGGATTATAATCAATTTACTGATACCAGGGTTATTGACGTGGATGCAAACCATAATGTATACGTTACCGGTGATTTTTACGGCACTTTTGACTTTGATCCCGGAATTGGTACACACATAGTCAGCAGCAGTATTTATGATTGGTATGTGCTTAAACTTAATGGACAGGGTGATTTCGTATGGGCAAATACATTTGGAGGAGATGAAGCGGATATTGGTACAGATATAGCTGTAGACAATGAAGGGAACGTATATGCTATTGGAACTATTGGCCCGACTGCCGATATGGACCCGGGGCCAGGTGTACATACAATTAACACTATAAATGAGTACGGCGCATCAGCTCTTGTAAAAGTTAATTCCAATGGAGCTTTTATCTCTGCAGTGTCTTTTGATCAGATTGGTTCAGAGTATGTAGATTGCCTCACCAGGCGTATGAGAGTTGACGACCTCCGGAATATTTATATCACAGGATACACATCAGGTGTCGTCGATTTTGATCCCGGGCCAATTGTATTTCCACTAAGCAGCGGCACTATGACACCTTTTGTGTTGAAGCTGGCCAGATGTACAAATGTTACTACTGCGACTTTGAATATAACTACATGTAACAGCTATACATTAAACAATGAGATCTTAGATTCATCCGGAACATATGTACGAATAATTCCTAATAGTAAAGGTTGTGATTCAGTTATCAGTCTTCATCTTACCATCAACAAAAAGCAAACAGAGCAATCCAAAACTATTTGTGAGGGAGAATATTTTTTTGTCGGTGGCGCCAATCGAACCGTTTCGGGAATATATGTGGATACTTTGACCACCTCATTAAATTGCGATTCCATTGTTACAACTCATTTAACTGTAACCCCGAAACCTTTACCTATATTAGGACCGGACAGGGACATATGTGCAGGTACACAATTATTAATCAGTCCGGGATCATTTACAAAATACTTGTGGCAGGATATGACAAATTCAAACACTCTTGCAATTAATGCTCCCGGTTTATATTGGGTACAGGTGACGAATGAGCTTAACTGTACCGCCACCGATAGCATTATCATCAGGTCTGTATTGCCTTTACCTGATGACTTTTTGAAAAAGACGGATAGCATTTGCAATTTACAGGAACTTAAAATTGCTGTTAAAGGAGTATTTAATGAATACCTGTGGTCAACCGGTAATGTGGAGAAAGAGATAATTGTAAATCAACCTGGCCCATACTGGTTAAAGGTAACAGATGCAAACGGCTGTACAGG
>JAATGW010000806.1 GCA_015654495.1 Chitinophagales bacterium | reverse complement strand
GTAACTGCGGGAAGGACACGGGAAATTTTTCTTAGGTGCATGGATTTTCACCAGCTTCACCCAAAAGGCTTGCAACTAAAACTTCAATTTTATTGTAGAATCCGCACCTGGTATAGATTCTATTCTGAACAGCAGGCCCTATTTAAAGCTATTGTACCGATTGTAAGGTTCCAATTACAGAAAATAAAACAAAAAAATAAACCCTCACGATGGAGGGTTTTCTGAATCAATAACCTGTTGAAATTATTTAATGAAGCTCATCATAATTCAATGAAATGAAAAGGTGAAGGGCTTAATTCATAACCTTTATATTCCATTTCAATATTGAGTTCTATTCCGCTGTTTGGCTTCACTATTACTTTTTCTTTTACCACTTTGCGGTAGCCATCTTTTTCGAAAACAAGTTTATATGTTCCGGGAGTCAGATTATCAAGACCATATTCACCGTTCACATTTGAAATCACCACCTTTTCTTTTTTACTCTGTAAGAAAGCGGTAATGATTACATCTTTTAACGGTTTGTCTTTCCCTGCAAGTATTACACTTCCATAAACATCCTCCGGTTCAACCGGTTTCATTTTTTCATTACCAGGATTGGTATTTGCCTTTGCCATGATTCCTGCACCAAGCAGCATGAGCGTCAGAATTGTTTTGGTCCATTTCATAACCGATCAGTTAATTATTTAAAAGAGGATCCGCCAAAGCGGAATTAAATTCTTCCCATAGTTTCCGGACAATTTCACCTGCAGGTAATATCTCATTCAACATTGCACTCACCTGACCTATCTCCAGTTCTCCATCTTCTAAATCTCCCTCAAACATACCTTTTTTCGCTCTTCCTTTTCCGAGTAATTCCAGCAACTCACCGACATTTGCACCCCTCGCTTCCGCTGCTGACACCGCTTCGTAAAACCGGTTTTTGAGTAATCTTACCGGGACCAGCTTTTTAAAGGACAACAGGGTATCACCCTCTGTTGCATTTATCACACTATTTTTAAAATTAATATGAGCCGAGGCTTCATTACTTGCCACAAAGCGACTCCCAACCTGTACTCCTTCAGCTCCCAGCACCATCGAAGCCAGCATTTGCCGCCCGTTGGCAATCCCTCCGGCGGCAATTACGGGTATCTTTATTGATTGTTTTACCAAAGGAACCAGGACCATTGTTGTCGTTTCCTCCCTGCCATTGTGCCCACCAGCTTCAAAGCCCTCTGCTACAACAGCATCACAACCCGCAGCCTCCGCTTTCCGGGCAAACTTTGTACTACCTACTACATGCACTACAGTAGCGCCGTTTTCTTTTAAAACGCTTGTGAAGCTGCCTGGGTTACCGGCCGAAGTAAAAATAATTTTTACCTGTTCTTCAATTACGATCCGGATATGCTTTTCAATTTCGGGGTACAGAAGCGGAATATTGACTCCAAAGGGTTTACCTGTTGCATTCCGGCATTTACGGATATGCTCTCTCAGAATTTCAGGATACATACTGCCACTGCCTATCAGGCCCAGCCCTCCTGCTTCGCTTACAGCACTTGCCAGTTCCCACCCGCTGGTCCAAACCATGCCTGCCTGGATAATCGGATAATCAATTTTAAACAAACGGGTTATCCTGTTGGAAAACACTGACATAGGTCGCAGGTTTAGTTAGATGTTGAATTGCCGGATTTCCATACAAGAAAAAGGAAAAATTTTTAATGCGGCTGTAGCACCACGTTAAACGTTAAACGTTTAATGTTTGGTCATCCCAGATCTATCTCTGTATTATCACCAATATTCAGCGTCCGGGTCTCTCCTTTTATTTCCGTATCACTACCGATCAGGGAGTCGTGCAATACAACATCGAACAAACGGGAAAATGCGCCGATGATGTACTCACGGACAATGGAATAGTTGATATAGGTCCTTTCACCGATGGCTGCATTTGGTCCGATGATGGAATTCTGAATATCACAATCCGGGGCAATACTTACCGGTGGAATGATGATCGTATTTTCAAACTGGTGATCTTCCGATATGGTATCACCGAATGTCTTCAGCAGGGTAGCATTGCTTACCAGAAGGGTTTCCTTTCGCCCGCAATCAAACCAGTTTTTTACTTTAAAAGATCGGAAATCGGCTCCGGCTTTTATAATGCATTCAAGAGCATCGGTTAAACTGTATTCATCATAACTTTTGATACCGTCTCTAAGGTTACTTTCAAGGCAACTGAAAAGCAACTGCGTTT
>JAATGW010000704.1 GCA_015654495.1 Chitinophagales bacterium | reverse complement strand
ATTATAAGCAGGTTTATATATCTGCCGCCTGCATAATTTTTATGGCCATCGACAATCAGTTTTGCAATATTACCTGAATGACATATCATCGTCATCGGTGATTGATATTGGCTGATGCAATAAATGCAGTTGTTCCTCCAACCTATCGTCAGAAATCCTGTCTTGCCTTTTCCGATCCAAATCAGTATTATTGTCAAAGCCATCAGGTACGGATCACCGGGATCTGATCTGCGCGAATCTGTTATGTTGTGCTTTATGTTATGAACACTTTAGAAAATAAATTATTAATTATCTTTTGTGCCATTTTCCTGGGCTCTTGCCTGAATACGGGGAAGCCATCAGAAACAATACTGTCGCCATCGGGGAATTTTGGTTTGAAAACCGAAATAAACAATAATAAACAAGATGGCTCAAAATATCTTTGCGTGAAGTTGTTGCTGTTGGACAACGCAGACAAACAACTATCCGGGTTACAAACAGGTTGTTCTGATGTTATGAAGTGGGCGATTGGATGGCATCCGGTAAACGATACAATTATAATGAATAGCAGAGATCGGGGCATTTATGCCTGGAGAATTGACAAAAGCAAACAATTAATTTCCCTGGAAAACACTTCGGAAATAGACTCGCTCGCGGGAATTATTCTTAAAAAAAAATATAAAGAGAAATAGTTGGCGGGAGATACTTCGAACAACATCAGACACTAGCAATAGGTGCTAATAGCCCCCAGGCCCGTCTTTTTAATTTTAAGTTAGTACTATTGCAACAGATACGGTGAGCAGGCTTATAAATGTGGAATCAGGAGATCATGAATCGCATTAGTAGCACGATTGCACTGTTCTTAACGGCCTCACAACCATAAATCTGGCTTTTTATGTGTGCAAAATATATCTGTATTCTTATCGGGTTTCATTTGCTCAGTGTTGCAACGATCCATGCCCAGAGGCAGCCCCCCGCATTAATTTATAGCGCAGAAACGAGACTCAATGACTCGATGTCAACCTACGATATCTATATAAATTCAGGAAAAAAGATATTTGAGAAATCCGTTGATTGGGCGCATTCCAATACATGGAGCTGGATAATTGTTAGAGACGAAAAAACTAAATTTAAAACGATCTATGATTGCTTTGGAAACCGGTTTAATATAGAAAACATCGAAGACCTGAAAGCTGTTGCATCGAATGTTAACAGGATAGCTTTAAAAATAAAAGGCAAGTGGGGATTTTATGACAGGTCGGGACAATTGAAAATAAATCACAGCTATGATCAGGTAAGTAGTTTTTATGAAAATAAAGCAGCAGTAAGAATAGCAGATGATTTTTATGTTATTGATACAAATGGAATAAAGCTTAATATTCCATACGACAAAAATAATGAAAGATTCAGTTTTAGTGACTTCGACATAGATTTGGGCATGTCAAATTTTAGTGATTTCGAATTCAAAGTAATAACTGAAAATCAAAAGAAAGGTTTAATCAACAAAAAGGGGGAAATAGTTATTCCTGTTTTGTATGAGGACATATTGGATTTGAATAAACCGTTTAAGCTTGTTACTGTAAAGCAAAACGGCCTGTACGGAGTTGCAGAATTCGGGGGAAAACTGATCATCCCCATTCAATATGAGTCGGTTTTTATTTTAAACCGCTATTTCTGATAAACTTGGGTGCCGTATTCAAAACTGATCCTTGGCTGTGGACAGGTCACACAAAAAAGAACAACTAAATTTAACGATGAAAATGACCTATGCAATTATTGGACTTTTATTTTTATGCGGACTTTCTTTATACTTATTAAGTCGTAAGAACAGGAAGGATTCCGGACAGAAAGAAGACTATATTTCAAAAACCGGCGACGCTGTAAGAGTTCACGTATTACCAGACAACCGTTTTCAGGATTTGAGAAATATGGCTCTGGAAGTGACGCCTGAGCAATTACAAATTAAATTACCGGCAGATCAGCTAAAAATTTACGGTGTTGTTATGGATTGGGACCTGGGCGATGGCACTGCAACTTTTATTTCCTTTTCGACTGGAGACGCGAGTATGTATTTAAGCAGCGGCGGCGCAGTTATCGGTGGGGGGCAACACGAAAATGTAAGTGCTGCAGCAAAGGCCTTTATTGATAAAGCTGAGAAATATCTTGATAAGACAACAAGGATTGATTCCACGCCTCTGCCCGATAAAAATTGTGTCAGGTTCTATTTTTTGACAAATAAAGGGAAATATACCGCACAGGAAAATATGGGAAATTTCGAAAATGAATCTTCCCTATGGTTTCCGTTTTTTGTGGAAGCAAATAAAGTGATTTCAGAATTGCGGCTCACACAGGAAAAAAAATGATCCTGGTTCGGAATTGCCCGTTCTGCCAATCAGTATTAGTCCAATTCCCGGGCTGCATCAAGCCATCAGAGCCCCTGCTGGCACTTTCAGCAAACCATCCGGCAAATCAAATATGATCTACTCGAGAGCAAATTGGATATATAGTTTAAAGATTCTGGCAATCATTCCCTTTCCGCTATTCCTGTACATGAGTATTATCTCTTCATTTGTAGCTGAAAGCGATTCGGACTCTATTGGGGGACGGTTTATCTTAAGCATTTTATTTGGCACTGTTGCATTCACCGTGTTGACTTACCATGCGCTTTATTTGAAAAAAATTACTGTTAATGGTGATCAGATATCCATCGAAATGTTATTTATTAATCGTCAGTACCTGTTTTATTTTTCCGATATTTCTTTTTATGAACTTTTTTTGGGTTCCGAAAAAATCTTAGGCGATTATAAATCCATTATATTTAAAACCGGAGATAAATTATTTTCGATTTCAAGTTATGAGTTTGCGAACTTCGATGAAATTTTAAATTGTTTTGAACAGAAGCTAACCCCTGGCCCAGTTGACAAATGGAAAATTTATTTACGAAAAATTAATGTGATTGTTATTGCTGTATTAACGACGATGCTATTTTCAATTGTATTGCTTCTTCTGGGTATGATGGGAAAGGTCAACTAATGTGTACGGACTAATGAAATCCCATTCTGCAAAGCTTTCCTCTTTCTTTGTATAACTTTAATGAAATTCAATTCCGCGCTATTATGACATCACCTGATCAGGATCTTAAAGAGCTTGAAGAAAAGAGAAAGTCCGGGAAAAATTTAATGATGTCGCTTTTTTCGGCAGGACTTTTAATATTGGCTTCTGTAGCATTTTTTCTCAGTATCGACTCGGGCTATTCCGGAAATGGTAGAATATTGTATTTGATATTAACCGTTTCGTTTAATCTTTTGACGGCTGCTACTGCTGTTACTGCTGTATTAGCACTTAAAAAAAGCCTGACCGTACTAAAAGCATCCAGCCATAGTAGCCATTACATTGCATCAGGAATTAGCATTCTAGTATTACTGTTAATAGCCTATGAGATATTGCAGCGGTTTTAGTATGCTGCATGAAATCTTCACCGGTATCAATGCGCAAGGAAAGTGCTTTAAATTAATTGTGACCTACTTTTCTGGCACATGTATTTGGTTCGTCAGGAGCATCCTGTTTGTAGAAATAAAAATTGTTGCCCTAACAGGACGCTCCTTCCGGAGCGATGAATTATTCCCAGGTTTAATTCGTTTGCTACAAACAGGACGCTCCTGCCGGAGCGGAATTGTTTCCTGCTGTTAATTATTAAAGGTGAATTTTCAAACCAGCTATGAGGAGTTTTTTGCGTCGCCGAAAATATGTGATTTATGTAGTGGCATGCTCTGACATATCGGTGATCGTTAATTCCAATTAGCGCTGACAAGGAGCGTGCCCTTTAAATTAAATGTTGGCGAACATTATCCGGAACCTGTATTTGCTCGTCAGGAGCATCCTGTTTGTAGGAATAAAATTGTTGCACAAACGGGACGCTCCTGAGCGGAATAGTTTCCTGCTATTAATTATTGCAGGTGAATTTTAAAACCAGCTATGAGAGATTTTTGCGTCGCCGAAAATATGTGATTTATGTAGTGGCATGCCTCTGACATATCGGCGATCGTTAATTCCAATTGGCGCTGACAAGGAGCATGCCCTTTCTATTAAATGTTAGCCAACATTATCCGGAACCTGTATTTGCTCCAGCGGAGCATCCTGTTTGTAGAAATAAAAATTGTTGCGCTAACAGGACGCTCCTGAGAGGAATAGTTTCCTGCTATTAATTATTACATGTGAATTTTCAAACCAGCTATTGGACATTTTTTGCGCCGCCGAAAAATATCTGATTTATGTAGTGGCATGACTCTGACATATAGGTGATCGTTAATTCCAATTAGCGCTGACAAGGAGTGTGCCCTTTAAATTAAATGTTGGCGAACATTATCCGGAACCTGTATTTGCTCCGAAGGAGCATCCTGTTTGTAGGAATAAAATTGTTGCACAAACGGGACGCTCCTGAGCGGAATAGTTTCCTGCTATTAATTATTGCAGGTGAATTTT
>JAATGW010000340.1 GCA_015654495.1 Chitinophagales bacterium | reverse complement strand
TGTTACAATAGAACCTTATAGGCAGGAGCAGCTATTCAAACGCTTTGCTCCTGTATCTGAACAAATCTATACCCGTTTTCTTGATGTGCAGAAAGCCGAAGAACAGGCAAGAGAAGCGCAGATAGAAGCAGCATTGGAGAGAGTAAGAAGCCGTTCGCTGGCGATGCATAGAGCAGAGGAACTGGGTGAAGTCGTTACCGTGGTGGTTGAAAAATTGCGGGAGCTGGGTATGCCTGTTCATGATGGTGTAGCCATTGTTACAAATATTGAAGGTTCAAAAGATCAGATTGAGTGGATGGAAAATCCTGGTTTCCCGGCGGCGATTAGATTTTACCAGCGTTATTTTGAACATCCCGTACTCGCTGACTACTGGAACGCCAAACAAAAAGGGTTGGATTTTATTGCTCGTCGATATTCAGCAGAAGAAAACCAATCTTTTTTAAACTATATTTTTAAGTTCAGCGACTATAAAGATACACCCCAGAAAATAAAAGACTATTGTTTAGCTGCGCAAACTTATGCATTCTCGGCAGCCCTGCAGAAAAATTCTTCCATATTCATAAATGATTATTCCGGGAAATCACTTTCCGGACAGGAGGCAGACATACTCAAAAGATTTTCAAAGGTGTTTGAGCAGGCTTATGTACGTTTCCTCGATCTGCAGAAAGCCGAAGCACAGGCAAGAGAAGCTCAGATACAACTCGCCCTGGAAAGAGTTCGCGCAAGAACAATGGCCATGCATAAAAGCGAGGAGCTGGCAGAAACATCACAGGTACTTTTTCACCAACTGATTGAACTGGGAGATATCCCCGACCGGATTTCAATCGGGATAACAGATGAAGAAAATGGCGTGGTTAATTTCTGGTCAACTGATCAGATCGGCACACAGATCAGCAACAGCTTTGAGGCCAGGCTTAACGAACGAACGGTTATCGCAAAACAGTATAAGGCCTGGAAAGAAGAGGTGAAATCTCTTGCAATTGATCTCCGGGGAGAAGAATTGAAGGAATGGGTATAGTTTGCCCGTGAAGAGATGCGGATACTGGTTAAAGATGAATTCTTTAATAACAGACGGGTTCATACCACTGCATTTTTTTCTCACGGATGGATACTTGTTACAACGCATGAACCGCAGTCAGCTGCGACCATCAGTATTTTAGAAAGATTTGCTTCTGTATTCAATCTTACCTATCGCCGGTTCCTGGATCTGCAAACAGCAGAATCGCAGGCAAGAGAAGCGCAGATAGAAGCGGCGCTGGAGAGAGTAAGAGCAAGAAGTATGGCCATGTATAACAGCAGTGAGTTACATGAAGTGGCTGAAGTCTTATTTCAACAGCTGTGGAATTTCGGCGGTAATATATTAAACGCAGGAATTGTATTATGCAGAGCAGATGCAGATGACGATGAATACTGGATGAGTTCTGACACCGGGATCCGTCCGGTTATTTCGATTCCCCATACTGATGATCCGATACAAAAGAAATTATATGAGGGATGGAAAAATAAAACAGAATTCTATTCTGAGGCGAAAAGCGGTGATGAATTGAAAGAACATTTCAATTATTTACGTTCAGTGCCTGCCTTACAACCGTTTTTTGAAGAAGGCATCAATTCAAACCGGGCATTTCCCACATGGCAAAAATGGCATGCAGCTTATTTCAGCCATGGATATCTGTTCCTGCTGACTGCTGATGAATATGATGAAGAAAAAATCCTCGTCAGGTTTGCAAAAATATTTGAACAGGCATATACCCGTTTCCTCGATCTGCAAAAAGCTGAAGCGCAGGCAAGAGAGGCTCAGATAGAAGCTGCGCTGGAAAGAGTAAGAAGCAGGACCATGGGTATGCAACATAGCCATGAACTTAAAGATGCTGCTCAATTATTGTTTCAGCAGATTCAGGACCTGGGAGTTCATCTGTGGGCCTGCGGATATAATATTTGGGAAGAAGATAAAAGAGCCTGTACCGCATGGATGAGTGCCGAAGGCACTATTCAGACGCCGTTTCGGACACCTGGCTCAGAAGATGTATTTGTTCACTTTTACGAAGCTGCATTGAGAGGAGAGGATTTGTATGTTGAAGAAATTAAAGGTGAAACATGTGAAGCACATTACAGGTACCTGAGCAAATTACCGGTGGCCGGCGATGTAATGAAAGGCTGGGAAGCCGCAGGTATTGCTTATCCCAAATCTCAGATCTTCCATATCGCTTATTTTAAACAGGGCTACCTGATGTTCATTTCTTATGAACCCGTAACCGAAGCACATGATATCTTCAGACGTTTCGCTAAAGTATTTGAACAGACTTTCACCAGGTTCCTTGATCTGCAGAAAGCCGAAGCTCAGGCAATGGAAGCTGTTAAGCGTGCGTCTGTCGACAGAGTCCGTGCTGAAATTGCTTCTATGCGGACCACCAAAGACCTGGAAAGAATCACACCATTAATCTGGAATGAACTGTCCACTCTCGGCGTTCCATTCTTCCGCTGTGGTGTATTTATCATGGATGAAGAAAAGCAGGAAGTGCAATCCTATTTGTCAACTCCCGAAGGCAGTGCGATTGCCGCTTTCCGTCAACCTTACAATACGCCTGGAGAAATATCAGAGATGGTTGTAAGCTGGCATAAAAAAGAACTATACAAACAGTACTGGAATGAAGAAAAGTTTATAGAGTTTACCCAATCCCTGGTAGATCAGCATGCAATTACGAGTGGCGAAAAAAACCTGACCGAAAATCATCCCAACGATCTTTATTTACATTTTATCCCTTTTTTACAGGGTATGCTTTATGCCGGTAGTACAGCACCGTTGACTGAAAATGAATTGCAACTGGTACAAAACCTTGCCGACGCATTTTCGACTGCCTATGCCCGTTATGAGGACTTCAATAAACTCGAAGCGGCCAAAGAAGAGGTGGATAAAACACTGACCGATCTGAAACAAACACAGGCAAAACTCGTACAATCTGAAAAAATGGCTTCACTGGGAGAACTCACTGCCGGTATTGCCCATGAAATTCAAAACCCTTTAAACTTCGTCAACAATTTTTCTGAACTGAATAAGGAATTGCTGGCGGATTTGAATAAAGAAATCGAAGAAGGAAACTATGAGGAGGTAAAACTGATTGCGCAGGATTTAACAGGTAACGAGGAAAAAATCAGTCATCATGGCCGGCGTGCAGAAGCCATTGTAAAGGGCATGCTTCAGCATAGCCGTACCGGCATCACTGAAAAAGAAGCCACCAATATCAACAAACTGGCTGATGAATACTTTCACCTGGCCTATCACGGGCTCCGTGGAAAGGACAAATCTTTCAATGCACTGCTGAAAGCCGACTATGATGATGGGATCGGCGATATCCATGTTATCCCTCAGGATATCGGAAGGGTTTTGTTGAATATTTTCAATAATGCGTTTTACGCAGTGAATGAAAAGAAGAAAGACAAAGATCGTAGGGACGTCATGCATGACGTCCACGCGATGCATGGCATCTCAGAAACAGAAATTCGTAAGGACCTTATGCATGACGTCCAGGAATACCAACCGCAGGTTTATGTCAGTACAAAGAAAAAAGGCAACCAGGTCGAAATAACGGTGAAGGATAATGGCAATGGCATTCCGGAGAATATCATAGACAAGATCTTTCAGCCATTTTTTACTACGAAGCCCACGGGTCAGGGAACAGGTCTGGGTCTATCCCTTGCCTATGACATAATTACCAAGGGACATGGTGGTGAACTAACGGTAAACTGTGCAAAAGCTGGCGGGTCGGAGTTTGTCATCATATTGCCGGATTCATCCCGCCTGGCCTGATGCGGGCCTGGTGATCATGGGAATCAGGTGATCGATGCGGATTCTCGAAAAATGACTTCTTACTTCGTAGCTAACAAATTTTACTTTAAAATAATCCTGCTGCATGCATGCAAAAACGATCAACGGTTCCTCGCCTTCCACCATTCGGATCGCATTGGAACAAACAATATCCGAAGATTTTAAACCGACACTGGCGATTGTATTCCTCTCTGTAAAACAAGACCGCGATGCCGTAAGCAGGATTTTAACTGATGCGGGAATAGCTATTTATGGCGCTACCTCTAATGGGGAATTTACAGGCGAAGGAATTACAGCAGGTGAGATAGCTATCTTGTTGCTGGATATCAATCCGGCATATTTCACCATAGTATTTGAAGAATTCCCTGACAGGAATTACAGGCAGGTCACCCAAAGCATTGCCACTAAAGCAGGGGAAAAATTTGCGCATCCCTGCTTCCTTATCGCCGGCAGTAACCTGAATACGGATGCTGAAGCATTGCTGCATGGCTTTGAAGATATCCTTGGCATAAACGTGAATGTAAACGGGGGAATGGCCGGAGATGATTTTGCATTTAAAGAAGATTTTGTATTCACTAACGGGAGGAATACCAGCAATGGCATCGTAGTGGTTATCCTGGATGAAGAAAAAATCAGTATGAGCGGCAGGGCAACTTTTGGATGGAAACCTGTAGGCACTGAAAAAACAGTCACAAAAAGTGAGGGTAATCATGTGTACACGATCGATGATGTGCCGGTGCTGGACCTGATTATAAAATTTGGCGGATACGAAAATGTGACTCCGGAAAATTTTGCATTGGAACATTCGATCGCGTTGAGCATGCAATTGAAGCGCGAAACCGGTGATCCTGTAATGCGCCCCGCCCTGTTGGTAGACTGGGATGACCATTCCATTTATTGCGGCGGCCCGGTGCCGCAGGGTGCCAAAATGCGTTTTTCCTTACCCCCGGATTTTGATGTGATAGAAAAAGTAATCAGGGGTTGTGAAGATCTTAAAGCAGAGGAAATTCCTGAAGCTGATGCATTACTTGTTTTTAATTGCGCCGGCAGGTTGCTTTCTCTCGGGCCTTTCATCAGTGAAGAGATAGAGGGAATACAGAATGTTTGGGATGTACCTATCGCAGGCATGTTCTCCAGTGCTGAACTGGCACGCGCCACTAATGGAAATTTAGAGATGCATGGGTTTACCGCCTGCACGGTTGTTTTGAAAGAAAAATAATTTTTATGGACCCTAATCTTCAATCCATTTTCAACTTCATTTCGCAGTCGGAGCATTTAACAGCTGAAGAAAAAAATGCATTGTTAAAGACTGCAAAAAATGTTGATAAGGAATTGGAGAAGATCATATTCAAACTGGAACGTACGGAAAAAGTAAAAAGGACAACGGGCATTTTACTGGAGGAAACCATCGACGAACTGGAAAAGAAAAGAAAAGCAGTTGAAGAACAGAACCGGGATCTGGAGATAGAGTCGGCGTTGGAGAAAGTGCGTTCCCGGTCTTTGGCAATGCATCATTCTTATGAGCTTGAACAGGTAGTAGCTTCTTTGTTCAACCGGCTTGTAGAACTGGGGCTTTCTTTTGACGGAGCGCTTATCTTAATTTTCGATAAAGAAAAACGAAACATACGCCTCTGGATCGCTACGATTCAGCTACCGGCACCGATAGAGGTCCATCTTCCTTATGACGAAAACATAAAAAACAACACGATCATTAAAGACCTATGGAATGCAATCGAAAAAGGTGAGGACATTTTTAACAGAACCTATTCCGGCCAAACTAAAAATGACTATTTCCGTTATGTTTCAAAATACAATGAACAAAAAATACCAGAGGCAGTAAAGCAAATTCAGATTGCTGCGGAGGGTTGGACAGCCTATTTCGCAGCAGAAAAAAATTCAATCATTGGATTTGATAGCTGGTCGGGGCATAATATAAAGACTGAAGATTTTCAGACACTGAAAAGATTTGCAAGAGTATTCGAACAAACCTATACCCGTTTTGTCGATCTGCAGAATGCCGAAGCTCAGGCAAGGGAGTCGCAAATACAACTTGCACTAGAAAGAGTGAGAGCAAGAACAATGGCCATGCAGCGTAGTAGTGAACTGCAGGATGCAGCCATATTACTGTTTGAGCAGATGAAAGCATTGAACGTGCATACCGGAATTTGCGGTTTTAATATCTGGGACAAAAAACAAAAGACTGCAACGGTATGGATGAGTTCGCCGGAAGGCGGATTACAAACACCTTTTACAATGCCACATACAGAAAGTCTGATTTATAAGCAGGTATATGAAGCGATGGAAAAAGGAAATGGTTTTCTGGTGAAAGAAGTTGATGGCGAAATCCTGAAAAAGCATTTTGACTACTTACTTACATTGACGGGTATTGGAGATGTAATAAAAAAATTAAGAGAAACAGGTTATCAGTTTCCCGAAACAATGGTATACCATTTTGCCTTCTTCAATAATGGTTATTTATCTTTTCATACCCACGAACCCTGTCCGGAAGCGCATTATATATTTAAACGCTTCGCAAAAGTTTTTGAACAAACCTATACCCGTTTTCTTGATCTGCAGAAAGCAGAAGAGCAGGCAAGAGAAGCGCAGATAGAAACTGCACTGGAAAAAGTGCGTTCACGATCACTTGCTATGCATAAAAGCAGCGAATTGCAGGATGTGATTAATACGGTGATTGACCGGTTAAGAGATCTTGAAATAGAGACTGACTCAGCACAAATATGCATTCATAACGGGAACTTAAATGAATTACAATTCTGGATACAAAACGCTGATCATAACTACTCTTCCATGGTTCTGTTTTCTGATGTCCGTCAGCATAAAATAAGCCGTGATTTTTCAGATACAATCATAACCGGGGAAGATCTGCTTTCAAGGTTATATACTAAAGAAGACAAAAATGAGTTTTTTTCTTTCTATTTTAATCATTCTGCTCTCCACCAACTTCCGGAACTGCGGAAGCAATTTATATTAACAGCCGAAGCCTATACGGTTACTTTTATAAACAACAAAAGTTCCGGAATTGCTATCAGCCGTTATAACAACAAATTATTTACTGAAAAAGAAAACGAAATTCTAAAACGATTTTCAAGGGTTTTTGAGCAGGCTTATATCCGTTTTCTTGATCTGCAGAAAGCCGAAGCTCAGGCAGTAGAAGCACAGATTCAATTGTCACTGGAAAGAGTTCGTGCAAGAACGATGGCTATGCAGAAGAGCGATGAGCTGCGTGAATCCGTTCTCGTCATTTATGAACAATTACAAAACCTTGGTTTTGATTCAAATGCCTGCAATATCATCATCATTGATAAAGTATCAGGCGATATGCATTATTGGGTATCAGGATTTACCCAGGAAATTTTTCCCGAAGGATATCGTGTACCTTATCTCTCCCATCCTTATCATGAGGAACTTCTGGTAGCAAGCCGGCAAAATATGGAATATCATCTGATGGAATATTCCGGCGAAATGAAGAAAAGTTTTGATGAGATTTTTTTTACACAAACAGAGTTTAAAAAAATTCCGGAAGAAGCAAAAAACTTTATGAAGGCACTGGAGTTCACGAAACTTTCAACAGCCTTCTTTACGTATGGCGCATTACAGGTGTTTGGTCCCTCAGAATTAACAGGGGAACGAACAAAAATTCTTCAGCGTTTTGCAAAAGTTTTTGAACAGACTTATACCCGTTTTCTCGATTTACAGAAAGCAGAAGCGCAGGCAAGAGAAGCAAAGATTGAGGCAGCATTGGAAAGGGTACGTGCCAAATCTATGGCCATGCACAAAAGTGAGGAACTGGGAGATATTTCATTTGAATTGGTAAAACAGGTTCAATCATTAGGCATCGCTACCTGGCATTGTGCATTCAACATTTATGATAAGGACAAGGAAAGCTCAACGGAATGGGGCAGCAATGCCGGTGGGACTTACCCTGTATACAAGACGCCCAGAGTAGGAATTTTTCAACGCTATTACGAGATCGGACAAACGGGAGCAACTATACATATAGAAGTTATTGGTGAGGATAAGTGTGCCGATCATTATGCTTTTTTATGCACCCTGCCTGGAGTGGGAGATGAATTAGTTAAACTCAGAGCCTCCGGGGTTTCATTTCCCACTTCGCAAATTGATCATGTAGCCTATTTCAGGTATGGTTATTTATTATTTATAACCTATGAGCCGGTACCTGAAGCGCATGATATTTTTAAACGCTTCGCCAAAGTATTCGAACAAACCTATACCCGTTTTCTTGATCTGCAAAAGGCAGAAGCGCAGGGAAGAGAAGCACAGATTGAAGCTGCATTGGAAAGAGTGCGAAGCCGCTCCATAGGAATGCAAAAAAGCGAAGACCTTTCAGCAGTGATTCAGGTGATCTATGAGCAACTCATACAATTAGGATTCGCCATCAGTAATGCGGGCTTCATAATAGATTTCAGGCAGACTGATGATTTCAATCTATGGATGGCTGACGCTTATATGGATTATCCAACTAAAATGAACATACCATATATTGATCATCCGCAGATGAATTGTTTTAAAGAGGCGAAAGCTAAGGGGCTCGACTTTTTGACATACATTCTTACGCTGGAAGAAAAAAACAGATGGTTTGCTTATTGTTACAAAATTCTCAATGTGCCGGATCAGTCGCAGCACCTGGCATTGGATACTCCTGGATTGGCGACATCAGGATTGGCGACATCAGCAGTATTAATGGAGAATATCTCACTATACCTTCTTAATTATGAGGGCACATCTTATTCAGAAGCACAAAATGCCATACTAAAGCGCTTTGGCCGGGTATTCGAACAAACTTATGTCCGTTTCAATGATTTGAAACAGGCCGAGGCCCAGGCAATGGAAGCTGTTAAGAGAGCTTCGGTCGACAGAGTCCGCGCAGAAATAGCTTCCATGCGCACGACCAGTGATCTCGAACGAATTACACCAATCATCTGGAATGAGCTTTCTACACTCGGTGTTCCCTTTATCCGCTGCGGTGTTTTTATTATGGATGAGTTGAAGCAGGAAGTGCAGACCATGTTATCTACTCCCGATGGAAAAGCCATTGCCACTTTGCATGTACCCTTTGATTTCAATCTTTCTATCATCACCAATGGGGTAAAGAACTGGCGGGAAAAGAAAGTTTATTCGGAACACTGGGATGCCACCGCGTTCAGAGAATCATGGATCAGATTGAGTTCATTGCGGGAAACTTCCATCGATTCTCCGCAGGCAGAGCATCCACCGGAAAATCTCTATTTACATATGCTGCCATTCTTACAGGGTATGCTTTATGTAGGGTGCGATTCTCCCCTGAATCAAAATGAATTGCAACTTGTACAAAATCTCGCGGATGCATTTTCGACTGCCTATGCACGTTATGAAGATTTCAATAAACTGGAATCGGCCAAATTACAGATTGAAAAAACCCTGACAGATCTCAGACAAACACAGGCGAAACTGGTACAATCAGAAAAAATGGCTTCACTGGGAGAACTCACTGCAGGCATTGCACATGAGATACAAAATCCCCTGAATTTCGTGAATAATTTTTCGGAAATAAACGCCGAGCTGATTGATGAATTAGAGATCGAAGCCGGAAAAGGCAATCTGGAAGAAGTAATATCCATCGTAAAAGACTTAAAGGAGAATGAGCAGAAAATCACCCATCATGGAAAAAGAGCCGATGGCATAGTAAAAGGCATGCT
>JAATGW010000583.1 GCA_015654495.1 Chitinophagales bacterium | reverse complement strand
GAACTGCTTTTATTATTATTGACTTCATAAATGATGATCCCTATAACCGAGTAGCCGCATTTGACCTAGACGGAATTACAGTCGATGAGGTTAGCGAATTCATTGATGCAATGGTTGGAAGGGGCGCACCTGAAACACTTTCGCCTGAACTGACAAAAAGGCTTGAAGCAGCATATGAAGATTTAATAAAAGATACTATTAATCCTTTAGAATTGCTCACCTTAAAGACAGTGACAATCTGGTTGATGTATATCTTATTGCTAAAGATCCAGAAAAAGATTCATTATTCGGTATAATTGAAAATGAATATGTAGAAAAGAAGGAAATAGCGTGCTTTCCAATCGAGAATGTCAAATTTATGGAAGTAGAAGAAGTGCCAATGAAACCCGTCAGATCCAGAAAATATATTGAAAGCGGGATTAAAGATTAATTTTCATAATTATCATTTAAGGTAATGAAAACAGCGGACGATAAAAAATGTCAATCAATTAAATGTTGTGTTACTAACCAAAACTGTCAAAAGACCTGACTGACAGAAATGGAGAATTTTGGGTATTTGTCAATAAGTTTGTTAATCAAATCAATAGTGCCAATCCCCCATTGATTGCTTAAAATATATGTTTTATCGTTTTCCTTAAAAATCTCACCGTCGCCAACGAAAAGCCTTTTATGTTTCGGATGTGCTCCTCCTGGGTCTTCTGATGCAAGAAGATCCAAAACCTCCTGGGCATTTAATGTCGCATCTCTTATCGAAAATGCCCTGTCAGGTAATATTTGACTTAGTTCAAATAATGACACACCACGTTTTACAAGTTCATAGACTATAGTAAATACAAGTTTTCTTTTGTTTAAGTTTGTAAACTCGGTTTCTTCGATTTTAAAATTTTATTTGGTATAATCTTTAACATTTTCACGAGATTGTTTCTCTTTTTGTTTCTTTTCCCGAATATTTATCTGATATTCCGAAGCTTAAGGAATCGGAATGATAGTTTGCACGTCAATTAATACTTCACCATTATTGACATACGGGAGGGCGCGAATGCAACGAATGTCAATCCCACAATCATTCAACCATAAAACAGTCGTAGTTAATTCTTTGGAAAATTCATCCGAAATAAGAATGATTTTGACCTCATTTGCAAAACTTTTCTCATCTGGATCATTCCACTCTAAATGCTTTAAAAGATTATTTGTGGCATCTTCATTACGATTGTTTGCTTGCAAATAACGACTATAAATCGGTATTAATTTCTCAAAAGTCAACGTTGATATCATTGCTGCATATCTCAGGCTTTGTAGATCCATAAAACCGCCATCTTCAGTTCTTTTTAATTCAACTACTATTAGACTACCATCTTTATGTACCCCAAGTAGATCAATTCGCCTTCGGCTATCTTCCCAATCGCCAAATTCTTCAGAGACAATTAAAATTTCAGGGTCGACAATCTCTGGCTGATTTTTAAGCATTTTTTGGAGGTCGTCTCGTTCTTTGAGCCTTTGTGATGCAAATGTTGTCCGTTCAATTGCTTCCAATTTGTTTTCTTTTACCTTGTATAAAGACATATGAAACCTTTATGGAATTTAAAAATGACTTGATATGGATGAATTGACCACTTATCAATGACTTAAAGCCAATTCAATACCATTTGTACCATTCTGCCTTTTTGTTTGATCCTCTCAATATCTGAAATCTCCCTTTGCCATCAAATTTTACAATCAGATAGTTGCCCCGTTGCCAAAAACCATTTACGCTTGCATTGACAGTGCTCCAGTTCTTTAAATGCAGTGGTTGTAAATATCCGGATCAGGATGCCCAGAAGAAAAGAATTCAAATTTCCTTTCTCCGGAGAAAACATGCTCAAACGTTATGGTTGGATTTATTTGATTGAATTCCATACTATCAGAATGTAGAAAATAGTTCAAAGAAATATCTTAAGTTATAAGAAGTGAATCATTTTTCAAAAATGATCATTAAATTAAGTCATTAGTAGGTGGGAGTACTCATTCGAAAAGTTCTAATTCTTAGACAACGATCTATCAATTCTTTTTTTCAGTGATTCTCACCATCTCCCCAACTCCCTTCCCCAATATTCCCACACCATCACCATTGCCATCGTATCCAACTCACAATACCGTAACAACGCATCGCGATATAAGGTCCGCTCGGCTTCTGGCATTTCCGTGAACTGCAATTTAGCAAAAGCCATCATAGCGGCGCCACCGTCTTTTACTTCCAGGTCGATGGATTCATTCAAGTCAAGATCCAGATCGTTAGGTATGCCGGGTAGTGAGCTCAAGGTATTGTAAGGATTGAAATCTTTGTCTTCACGGATCCAGATATGTGGAACAGGGAAATTCAGACTCGGAATTTCGGGAGTGCCATACACCGGCCGACTGTATTTTTCACGGATATAATCCGAACTACGGATCACGGCCGGGAGAACGGCCTTGATTGAATTTGAGCCGCGGGCGTGCAGACTGTAAAAATGTTCCGTTATCATCTTATACAGATCCTGCATAGGATTGGCGCATTCCCATTTGCTCGCGTTGGATGAAGTAGGTGTGGCTATGCTTTCTATAAAATGCATGAGCTCGAATTTATTGGGTATTTCCTGTAACGATTCAACGAAGAGTTGTTTATGCAGGTGATTAAGATAATTGTTCTCATGATCATGATACCGGAAAATGGTTCCGGGTTTTCCTTCGAGCGCATTGCGAAGGGATCGAAGAAATGCATAGTTTGGAAATACACCGCGATCAAAAGACAGGAACTGATCCTGGTGGCGGATTTTTCCTTTTTCATCCATGAGATGATAGGAATACTGAAAAGCGATGGCTTCATAGGGCTTGCGACCCTGGTGAAAGGGTAGGGCTACTGCCGTGGTTTCGAAATCAATAAAATGATATGGCGCGGGAGTTCATCAAACAAACGACGGAGTCCATCCATTTCCAGGTGTGGAACATAGTCGTTGTTACGCGATTTCATAATTTGAATAGACCGGCGCTGCGTAGCATCAAGCCGGTCACCACCAGGATCAATCCAATTCTTTGAAGCAAAATCAGCGGTGTCCACGTCCGCCAAAAAAATTCTATCCTTTTGTATCAGCTCGTTCACAATCGATTTTGCGCCGGCCTTTCCGCCCCATAATTCCAGTACCAGTGGCCTTTGGAAATCTGCATCGGTAAATCCCTTTTCATGCTTCCAGCATTCGTGGAAACCACTGGCTAACCCCTCCGGATAACCGGTATTTACAAACTGACAGTCACGGCATTTCTTACCTACACCCGACCAGATGATTTCATTGGCCTGCAGGCGCGCATCGAGAAAGTACAGTAAATCCTCAAAGCCATAAGTATCGGGCAACTCAATATCGACAGGGTTATTCAAGATGAATGCATACTCTTCTTCAACAGACAAAACTTTCAGGGGAATCTCACCCAGGTCCTTTGCTTTTATACCCGGCTGCACCGATATCCGGGTTCTTTTATTCGCATCCTGTCCAATGCGAAACAATTGATTCAAGCCATTCACTTGCGCAGCTTTCGTTTTATCTGCAAGTATCAAATGCGCCCGCACTTTCTTTCCCGGATTTGATTTTTCTATCACCCATTTCTGAAAGACAACATCATATAGATAATTCTTCCAGCCTTTATTCAATTTGATCGCTCCTTTTTCAGGTCCTTTCTTTACTTCATTCAGAAATTCCACATCCTCATCCCAGGATTTTGCTTTCACTTCGTACAAATCAATCCGGTCACCTTCTTCCACGATCAGATCGCAACGAACAAAAAAATTCTGGTAACAAAATGCGGCTTCTGCAAGTACATTTTTCCCGGGCAGGTTTCGTTTTTGTTGTGTCGCCGTCAGGGATTCTTCATAACCGAGTATATCAATTGTAATATCCTCAGCCACTGGATCTTCACAGAACAAATACTTCGCGAGCTCACCTACCTGGTAACCGCCTTCTGCGAGCGCCTGCAGGAAACTATCTTCGAGATTTTGATCTGCATATAATTTCTTATTCGTGCCGTAGTACAGGCCTGTGGGGCATTCGAGGGCGAGGCGGAATTTTGATTTGGTGAAGTAAGCCATATCGATTATTTTTTTGCCGGTAAGACGGTAAGGACGGGGTCGAATACACCTGCCTGCCGGCAGGCACGGCGGGAAGATAATGGTTAGTTGTAGAGGCGCGATGCATCGCGTCTCTACAATTTACAGCACAAATTCCTTCCCGAATCTTACCGCCTTACCGGCTATGTCTTTAAATGTAAATCTCTATCACGTTATTGCAACCTATTTACAACACCTGGAATAAATAGGTACTCTGAATCTTTTAACACCTGGCTATTTCGTAAAGCCGGAATCAGTATTCTTCATGTTTCGTAAGCACAGCCTTTCTGTCAGGTAATTTTAAAGTATATCCCGCACCATTTGTCTGTTGTCTCCTGCGTATAAGATTTAGAATGAAGAATCTCCTGGTGGTAGGGGAACCAGCTGTCTGTTTTGAAATCATAGTATTGCGCGCACTCTTCACCGAGAAATAATTTGTAGTTCATTATTGAATTGCCTGCTATTAAATATCCCGGGTAATACCATTGAAGGGAATTTGATTTCATATATTCAACTGTCTGCAGCATCAGATATTTTCCGGGGCTATAATCCGCATATCCCGGGTCATAAAAATGAAGAATAGAAGCGGCTGCATTAACACCCGTATCAAAGAAACCGGCTGCAATTAATCTGTTCTGATCATAGATTTTGATCAGTTTGGTATTGAAGACAGAATCGTTGCTACACTGAAAAAGAACATCTTCAATTGTCTTTGGGATATCATGCCTGACCCACTGGAAATATCGTTGATAAAGTACCGCCATTTCTGCGGAGATCTCAGGTTCGTGTTCAATGATACAGGTAAAGTTTCGGTTTCTCTTGTTCATTTTTTTATGCGAACCATGTCGGCGGATTTCATCTACTGAAAATCTGAGCCAGTGCAGGTCAATGAATTTATCTGAATTGATATCATACTCGTGAGATTGTGTAAAAATTGTCTGATGCATGCGGAACCAGCCATGAGCGAGACATTCATCCAGTTCAAGACCAGCGAGTTTCTCCGGTGTGCGCTTTTCATAATAAAACATAAGAGTTGGAATTTAAGGTTCATCATCATTAGACTATTGGCGTTGGTTGGCCAATAACCAATCTGAAAAAACATAGTAGTAGTTTGGATACAGAACATATTTCTTTTGCTGGTTAAGAAAACCCTTCATACCCCGGATTATCCACCACTTCAGCCACAACCAGTTGAAAATATCCGGAGGGTCGCGCGAAGCCATACTGATAAAACAGGCGTTGAGTAATTTGTGAATCGTAAGCTTATTTTTCATCATTCCATCCAATTGATCATAGGTCGGGTTGAATATGAAAATCTGCCCGGCATATTTGCCGATCAGTACTAGCTGGTCATTTTTTTTATCCACGTAAAGCCCCAACCGGGACCGGCCATTTCTATCCATGAGGAGATGGGAGAGTGGACCAGCGGGGTAGAAAGAGGAAAGGAGAGGAGCAAGAGAAACAGAAACAGGGTCAGTTAAATAAGTCATTTGAAGTTCTTTCATTAAAATTGAAAACCTTGATTGTAACCTATTTGCAATGGGATGAACTATTTTAGCATTGAAGAAAAGAACAAAGTCCCGACATAAAAAGGCCTCCACTGAACAGTAGCCAAAATAACAAGGATTCTGCTAAAATGGACGCTGAATTTCGACTTAATAAATCAACAATCTTGCATCTCCTCTCCTCACAATATCCTTTCCCATGTATTCCGGTCTGTCGATATGCCAGGAAACCGGTAGCTTTCCTTTTTTCATGCGGGTTAGTTTATAATCTGTCAATCTCATTTTTCTACTTCTTTTTGTAATAACTACCGGTATGCCGGAATTATCTGAAAGACGAATCAGTTTTTTGAACAGTTTTCTGAAATCACCTTTCTTCCGGTATCGCCTTAAATTATATATGCCGTCCAAAATTAAAAGATGATGCCTTTTTTCTTTAAGCACCGTCTCCAGACACTTGACGATGAATGATGCAGTGTGCGGGTCCATCCTGATAAGGGTAATTCTATCAAGCCAGTGAAAATCATTTTCTTCAAACTTCCTGAACCAGTAACGCCAGGTATGATCACCATAGAGATAATAAATTCTTTTGACATCATTTTTTGCACTGTGTTGAAAAAACAAATGCATCAACTTAAAACATAGTGCGGTTTTTCCGGTTTTGTTTGCGCCGCTGATTATATGCAAACGCGGATCAGTTAATGTTTCAAGCAGTTCCTCGGAAAACCCGGGCTGAGTGATCTCCAATGGATTGATGATATATTTTTCCATGATAGTTGTGTTTAACAGATCTCCGGGATCTTTTAGACCTCGGAGGTTTTACCGGCGAGGTTGGCATCGACCATTCTCCGTTTAAAAATTCAGAGAGAACTTCATAAATACTCTGATATGAATGCAAGAGGTTTAAAGCATTTGGTTAAAAGGCCTTGCATATAATAAATCAGTTTTACCCTGGATACAATGTTGAATCAATTTTCTATGTTAAACACCAGGCTCTATTTAGTATCTGGTAGTTTTATTTCCATCTTTTCCCAGATTTTGTTCCGGGAATTATTTTTCAACCTTGCATTTGGATGCGGGACGCAGTAAAATGGTATTCCGATGAGTAATCCTTTGTATCCGTAAAATTTTTGTTCGTCATCGTAGATAGCTTTCTTTTCGGTTATTGCTTCACTATCTATTTGCACTATCCTGTTTACAACAGTTACTCCAAAAATGAGTATCCATGATGGATTCAGGTATTCGACGTAATCTCTAAATAGCGGGAAGGAATTTTTATAGTCCTGGAACGTCAGATCTTTTTCGCGGTGGGTTCTGAAAAAACAAATATTGCTATAGTTGAAATCTACTTTATTAAATTGGAGTTTAAAATATTTTTCAAGATTTTCCACGCTCCTTTGCAGAAATTTGTAATCTTTTTTTATTATTTCCTCAGTCAGTTCGTCTTCACCCGGCATAGTTTCCTGAGCTTTTTGGTTGGCCTCTGAACCGCCCCAATTGATACCAATAACCAATCCTTTATATGGCCTGATCGGGGTTGCGGCAACAGAGTAGTGAAGTTGCTTTTTAAATTTGGAAGCGGGACTGTCTTCATAGGCCTTTGATGCTTTCTTTAAAAGGGTGTCGTAAAATTCCTGGTGTGACGCGTTTGTCATTTTGTAAATTGATTACTGGTTGGTTGATAAACTATAAACTTCTTTACCGGTTGATTTTTGTCCGAAACCTATTCCCATAAATGTCGAAAAGTCCATTGTAGCCTATTTACAATGGAAAAATTAATTTCACAATTTGTACAGGTCACCGGTTTTTGCTGATTCTGACTGAATGTAGTCCCGCAGGCTTTCCGGAGCCAGCACTTTAACTCCGCTGCCATAACTGAGTATCAGTGACTTTACTTCAGGGGTAATAAAGACAGTAAGTTCGACATTCAGGCATTGGCGTTCAGCATTAAGCACGGACTTCTGTGATGTATGCAGCGGCTGCGTCTGAATGTAATCAATATGGTCAGCATAAAATTCAAGAATAACTTTTTCCGGTTGGATATTGTGAAAATGAAATACACCCAGACTATTCCTGAAGTATTCTTCTCTGTTGAATTTCGGGTCCTTGTAGTAAGGCTTATCCGAACCGACGACATTCAGCATACGATCTAATGCATACACACTGGAATATTGGGTTTCTTTTGTATATCCCACCAGGTACCATCGGTTGCGGTATTCTTTCAACAGATATGGACTGATGACTCTGTCAAGAGGCGGACTTCCAAACTTCTGATATATGATTTCCAGGGACTGTTCATCAATAATTGCCTTATAGATGAGTTCGAGCCACTGCATTCCAAGACTACTCAGACTATATTCAGTCTGAATTATATCCGGTTGATTCTGGCCGTTTAATTTTTCGAGTCTGGAGCCGGTAACTATGCGTTCAACGGTTGATCCGAATTTAGTGAAGATCGGGGAATGCTTGTAGGCACTCAGGATCATCATGGCAAAATCGAGCATCAGGTGGTCCTCTTCATTGAGCGGATGACTCTCTATACTGAAACTTTTATCCTTGTAGGAATACCTTTTGTCTTTAATCACAATCTCAGCACCCTGATCACGCAGATATCTGAGATCTTTATTCAGGCTTGATTCAGATAACGATCTGAGACCTATCTTGTCGATCAGCCGTTCAATGAGTTCCTCCCTGGTCCGGTTGGTATGACTTCTCAGTAATTGGTCGAGGTATCGGATCCTCAATCGATGATTCTTATTATCAGGCATGGTAAATGAATATGGTGCAGACTAAATATAAATAATTCGGAGTAGATGATATTTGAGTAAATGAAAGGCTGCTCGTGATGATCAGGGCAGCTTTATCTTTGTCATTTCAGATTAAAATAATTCAGGCAGTTCTATGATTTCTTATCAGGATATCGGATTTTTTTATTTGCATGATTCAGAGAATGTACGGGCTTCTGTTATAATGCCGGAATCCACATTTGAAATATGCAGGTCTGGTATCAGATCAGCTCCGGGACATTTTTCCTCAACAAACGGAGCAGGATAAACAGCTTTTGCAGCCGCTGCAGAAAGCGTATGTGGGTGGGCGTTATGATGAGGGATTTAGGATTAGTTATGCAGAACTGGAGAGGTTGGTGGAGAGGGTGGGGAGGTTGGTTGAGGTGCTCTTGGCAGATGAGTTTAAAGAATACCCAGTATTCTCGATTAATAGTTACT
>JAATGW010000564.1 GCA_015654495.1 Chitinophagales bacterium | reverse complement strand
TTCAGCTGTTCCTGCACGATCCGGAACAGGTTCATTTTGAATTTCTCATTCACGCTGCTCTCTATAAAGGAGTCCAGGGAGCACGATATTTTCACCGTGTTTACCTGCATGGTATCGCGGCAGACATTTTTAATGGCTTCACAAAGCCCAAAGTTTTTGATCGTGTCAGCAGTGAGTCCCTTGGTTAGTTTGCGGATCTCTTCAATAGCAGTAAGGGTATACTCTGAAGAAAGACTTAAATACATTTCGCTCTTTTCACCCCCGCGTTTAGCCATATCCAGGTAGAGTTTCGAAACACCAAGTAACTGGTTGACATTATCATGCAGTTCCTTGCCGATATCCGAACGCTCAGTTTCTTTTGCTTCGCGCATGGCTTCGGCAATCTCATTTTCTTTTAGCCGCAGGTTCTTTTCCAATTGTTCCTCAATCACCGCCTGCTTACTTGCATCATGCATTGAACCGATCATCCGGTAGGCAACTCCCTTCTTGTTCCTAAGGATGATAGCACTGCTGAGTACATTAGCGATTGAGCCGTCGGCCTTGATAAAGCGGTAGGTATAGTTCCACTCAGAAGCATTCGTGCCAAGCATGGTTATGTAATCCTCAATAACTCCGTCTTTATCTTCGGGATGAATGTGGTCAGCCCAGTCCTCAACCTGTGTCATATTCCCGGAAATACCATAGCCAAACTCCTTTTCATAGGCATCACTCAATATTATTTCATTGCTGACGAGGTCAATATCATAAAGAATATCTGCCGAAGAATTATAAATAAGCCGGAATCTTTCCTTGTATTCAATTAGCAGGTTTCCTTTTGCAGCTATCTCCATCTCCAGTTTTTCTTCCAGTTCTATTTGCCGGCTGATATCCTGCAAGGCGCCAATCATCCGATAGGCTTTGCCTTCGGGATTACGTACGATCGTGGCCCGGTCACGCACCTGGGCGATAGTTCCGTCAGCACGTATAAACCTGTAGGCCTGTTCCCAATGAGTTGCGGGGGAAGAAATCGCTGCATACAGACTTTCTTCGACAGTTTCGCGGTCATCGGGATGAAGGTGCCGTCCCCAATCGGTGAGGGGTAGCCGATGATTTGCCAGTGTATACCCGAACAGTTCTTCAAATCCATCTCCCAGGAAAACCTCATTGGTTAGTACATTCCATTCCCAGATTACATCAAAGGAAAGTTTAGCCGCAAGGAAGAATTTTTCGCTTTCCTTATCCTGCAGTTCCAGTCGTTGCTGTAGTTGCTGCACGATGCTGACATCTTTGAGGGCGCCGATCAGACGGAGGGCTTTACCGGTATCGTCACGAACAATACTGGCACGGCTGACCACCGCAGCCACGGAGCCATCCTTGCGCCTGAAGTTGTAAGAATCGTTCCATGTTTTGTCTTCAGAGCTAAGTGTTTCAGACAATCTGGTTTCGACACGCATTCTTTGATCCGGCATCAGGCAGCTGATAAAATCCGAATACAGAGCCCTGTTTTTCTGCGCTGTATAGCCAAACACTTCTTTTATACTGTCGCCCACATAAATGTCGCCGGTAACGATATCCCAGTCCCACATCACATCATAAGATGCCCGTGCGATCCTTTTGATCCAATCGTTTTTTTCCTGAATCCCGAAATCTGACCTGGCCTGTGCTGTCAGTATATTGCCGGCAACAATCTTTTCTTTTCTGCTGTCAATTTTTCGCTGCTTTACTTTGGCCACCGAAATATTATGCACAACCGTCTCATTATTTTTATGGTCGATCTCCTTTTGCTTTGCCTTAGCCAGCACTATATTATCCGCCACCACTTTTTTCTTTTTGGTATCGATTCCTTTTTGTTTGGATTTGGCAGCCGTAATATCACCCGCAACGATTTTTGCTTTTTGGGCATCGATCGCGCTCTGTTGACGGAGACCTTCGCGGAGATCAGTAATTGTACTGATGGCTTTGAGCTTGCCGTCCTGGCCGGTAAACTTAGCCGATGTAAATGCTATTGGGAATGATACATTATTTTTTTTTACTGCGGTCAGGACTGCGGAAGCTCCTTTTCCGGAATTTCGCTGCCTCAGCATTTTTCTAAACCGGGCGTCATCTACATCAAAGATGTCTGCACTTGTTTTGGTTAATAATTCCTTTTTGCCGTAGCCAAGTAAACGGCAGGCTGCTGTATTGGCTGCTATAATTTTTTCATCAAGAACTGAGGAAACAATATGGGCCTGAAAAGAATAATCAAATGCCAGCTGATGAAGATTACCCGTGCCATTTGTTGCTTTAATTTCTTTTGCACCAGAATTGCCTGGCTGGGTGGCTCGGAGGATTTTTCGCATGATAGGTTAGATCTGTGGGTAATTTAAGCATTATTACCCATAGATTCCACAATCCGGGCGGCAAATTAACACATCTACCTATTTTTCAGTGAGTTATGTAACAAATTCCGACTTTTTCGGGTTAAATGCTGTGTCTGTTCGCCGGAAGAATGGGTAAGTTTAGAATCAGGTTGGTCAGCCCGCGTGTAAAATCTCTTGCTTTATAAACTTATTTTCCTGCGATCAGGCTGAATGGTCTCGGAATGTGCAGCAGGAAGTACCCGCATTGTAATTTGAAGAGCTGTGAATTCCAGGTTCAAACATGCGGGAAGGGTGGATCAGAATTTCATGCCAAACCGGACTTAGCATTTTCGCAAAATTTAAACAAAATGAAAATCTAGAAAAAGGTGCACTCAGTTTCGACCGTAAAAAATGCAACAATATCTTTTATAGAACAAGCGATTTTTATGGACGATTAAATTTTCAGCTTTTTGAATAAAGAGTTAGAATCAACTATTGGAAATAAGTCTTAATT
>JAATGW010000262.1 GCA_015654495.1 Chitinophagales bacterium | reverse complement strand
ATGTAGGTGTGCGTAGCGTTCGTCAGCCGGATTTACAGCAATTGCCGTGTCACCCAAGATGGTTTCAGGGCGAACTGTTGCAATAGTTATTCCTTCATCACCAGGTATCGGATTCCCATTTTTATCTTCAACACGGTACCAGATAAAATAGAGTTTCGACTGAACTTCCTTGTAGATCACTTCCTCATCGCTCAAAGCCGTTTTGGCTTTCGGATCCCAGTTGATCATTCGTTTACCGCGATAGATATAACCTTTATTGTAGAGGTCATTGAATACATGTATAACCGACCTGGAATAGTCGGGATCCATAGTAAATGCCGTGCGGTTCCAATCAATACTGCAGCCCAGTTTTTTCAGCTGGGTCAGTATTATGCCACCGTATTTCTCTTTCCACTCCCAGGCATAACCGATAAATTCTTCGCGTGTGAGAGAAGATTTGGCAATCCCTTTTTCACGGAGAAACTGTACAACTTTTGCTTCGGTTGCAATAGAGGCATGATCAGTGCCACCTACCCAGCAGGCATTCCTGCCATGCATACGGGCTCTTCTGATCAGGATATCCTGGATGGTATTATTAAGACAATGCCCCATATGCAGGATCCCTGTCACATTCGGTGGTGGAATTACAATGGTATAGGGTTCCCTTTCGTCAGGTACACTATTGAAATATCCTTTATCCAGCCAGTCTGCATACCAGTTTGCTTCTGCAGTTCTGAAATCAAAATTTTTACTGATTTCCATTCGATGAATTCCGGTTTTTAGGACGGCAAAGTTACACATTCCTGAGCTATGAAGCGGCCGGCAGTCTGCTTCTATGTTATTAAAAAAAATTAACTTGAATGCAAAACCTGTTCATGCGTTATTATTTCTCCTGTTTGGGATTTTTTCTGTTTCTGGTTACAGCCTTTCCACAACGCATTACAGCCCAGCTTTTACCGAAACTCAAATCCAAGGATACTACTAAAAACAAAACCGACAGTAATTCCGCGCAGATACCGGCTGTTGCCGTCATTTCACCAGATTCCACTGCCTACTTCCTGATGAACTCGCTGGAAGATTATATGCTTATGCTTAATAAGGATATTTCGGTGCTGCGCAGGGGTTTCGATACAAGTGAAATCAGTCGGGAACTGCCGTTGATGGAAACTGTGCTGGGGAATTTAAAGAGGAATATGGACAATAAAGGCGAGAGACATAATCTCCGAAATCTCTTTTCATTTCAGGTTGCGCTTCTGCAGATCGAAAAACAGGTGGCAGGTCATCAGGAAAAACTGCTCGGAATTTCAGGGTCGCTTGCTGAGATCAGAAAAGATATCAGGCAGGTTAAATATACCTCTGCTTTTGAACTGGATCCGGACGATTCTTCGATAGTAACCAACTATCAGCAGCAAATGAAGCCGATACTTGCAAAAAAAGAAATTGCGGATAGTATGTATAAAGTGGCGCAGAAAAAGATCAGTGCCGTACAAAGCCGTGTAACGACTGCTTTTCTGCAATGTTCTGAAATGCTTGACGATGTGAATGCAAGGATCCGGTCATTGCAATCGCAATTTTTTATCCGGGATCAGCCTTATATATGGAACATCAAACATGTACCCGGCGAGAAAAGCATTGGTAACCTTATTTCTGAAGAATATTCAAGAAACAGAAGAGTCATCTTATTTTATTATACGCTGAATATTGCACCTTTTATAGTGATTTTGGTCCTGGCGGCCGCGTTTTACGGATTGATAAGGTTCAGTTATTATAAGCTCAATAAGTCAGGAGTGATGGGGCGGGACCTGCCACTCCATTTTTTCCGGCGATCAATGCTTGGATCAACTTTGCTGGTATTATTTACTATGACACCCTTCGTGCTGCAGAATCCCCCGGCAGGAATTGTACAGATGATGTGGATGCTGATGCTGGTAACGGGGACGATCATGCGCTGGAGGGACTGGAACAGGACTTTCAGGCTATACTGGATTTGTATAATCATATTTTTTCTGGCTTACGGAGCCGATAATTTTCTGCTGGAGTCTTCATTTACAGAACGGATTGTTTTGCTGTTCTTAAATTTACTGGCCCTGCCCCTCTCCTGGCTGATGTACCATGAAGTAAAAAAAGACAAAAAGCAATATCATTCTTTGATGGATGAATCGATCCTGCTATTCATGGTCATTAACCTCCTGGCTTTTATTATGAATATTTCGGGCCGGTTTGTGCTTTCAAAAGTGCTTTCCAATTCTTCGGCACTGAGTATTGCATTGTTACTGGCCTTACAGATAATCAAAGACATACTGTTTGAATTTATTTATCTCATCAGTGAATCAAATAAAAAGTCGAGGTGTTACAGCTTTTTCGAGTATGACAGGATAAAAGAAAGCTTCCGTGGAATTCTGAATCTGGCAACATTTGTCATCTGGATTCTCGCCTTCGCGTGGAGCATGAATTTCAGCAATATCATATTTGAGGAATCAGAAAAATTCCTGTTAAAATCAAGATCACTTGGTCAGATCAATTTTACATGGAGCAGCATACTGATCTTCCTTGTGCTGTTATGGTTATCGGTTATGCTGGGTAAGATTGTGACCGTTTTATTCAGAGCGGGAAGCAGCGAACATACAGCTACTGTTAAGAGCCGCGGATCCTGGATCCTGATTTTGCGGCTGATCATTTATACAACTGGTTTTCTGATTGCAATTGGTGCAGCAGGCATACCGATGGACAAATTTACTATTGTAATCGGGGCATTGGGAGTTGGTATTGGTTTTGGACTGCAAACCATTACTAATAATCTGATTTCAGGAATAATTCTGGCATTTGAACGCCCGATTGAAGTGGGTGATATTATTGATATCGGAACAAAAACCGGAACGGTGAAAGAGATCGGAATCCGTTCCAGTAAAATTACCATGTTTGACGGTTCTGATATGATTGTACCCAATGGTGACCTACTGTCGCAGCATCTGGTAAACTGGACTCATGATAATCCAAATAAGAGGAATGAATTAATTATTGGTGTGGCTTATGGAACTGATCTGGATAAGGCAAAATCATTAATCGAAAGTTCCCTGAAGGACAGAAATGAGATGATGACAAATCCTGTTCCTGTTATTTTACTGAATGAGTTTGGAAACAGTGCTGTCAACTTCAGGGTATTATTCTGGGCCAGGGATTTAAATGATGCGGCCAAACTCAGAAGCGATGTGATGTCTGCTATTTATAAAAATTTCTCCGAAAATGGTATTGAAATTCCATTCCCTCAAACAGACCTGCATATACGATCAGTTGATGCAAATGCAGCTGTATTGTTAGGTGATCCCAGAACAGATGAGGGGCAGGGAAAAACAACACCAGAAAAAAAATCTGAATAATTTCCTTTCAGGTGAAACAAAAAAAATGCTTCCTTCTTTTTTTGGAAAGAAGCATAGTTCATTTTTCTCATTGTATTATACCTACCAGGCCAGGTAAGTAACTACTGTGATAGCAAGGTAAAAAGCAACGACAATCAAAACCAGTTTTGTGCCTTCGCCAATGTGTGTAGTGTGGAATAGACGCATAGCATTGGATTTAAAGTGAACAATAAAATACACGCTCAGGTATCTTTCAAAGGTGGGAGGGTAGATCACTTGTCCAGGGGGCGGGGTGGGAAATCAGTAAGGCCGAATCGTTGTTATTCCTTTTGGGAATAAATGAAAGTTAGGAAAATATTCCCGGTACAGCAAGAAAAAATTGATGAAAAAACCCGTTGTCGATTTTCTGTGGAAATCACAGCCCGCCTGGGTTGCAGAAGTTTTGTACGCAAGTAAAACTACCTGGGATTTTAGCTGCTAAATCGTAGAACAAGGACTAAAAATTTCCTTTCCAAAGGTGATTTCCGGAAATTTATAAACCTGCCCCTGTTGTGCTTTTCGCAGATTGTACAAAGCGGGGACTGGTGCAAAATCGGAGCCGGATGAATTTTACCAGACTGTAAGGGATCTTTATCTTTGGAAGATGTTCGCAATTGTGGATATAGAAACAACCGGTGGTCACGCTGCAGCCCATGGAATTACTGAAATTGCCATCATTCTTCATAATGGGAAAGAGATTGAAGGTAAATACCAGACCCTGATCAATCCCTTAGTACCGATACCCAGGTTCATCACTTCCCTCACAGGAATTAATGATGCGATGGTGGCTTCAGCTCCAATCTTCGCTGAGGTTGCGGAAAGAATTTATAACCTGCTTAAAGACCGGATTTTTGTTGCGCATAATGTAAACTTCGACTACTCATTTGTAAAACACCATCTCGCCGCTTCCGGATTTCTTATCGACTCAAGAAAACTATGTACGGTGAGGCTGGGCCGGAAAGTATTCAAAAATCTGCTGAGCTATAGCCTTGGCAATCTCTGCCGGTCACTGGACATTGAGAATGACAGTCGTCACCGCGCAGGTGGGGATGCTTTGGCTACTACCCGCCTGCTGGAAAAACTGATTGCGGCCGATTCGGAAGGCCACATGCAGAAGATGCTTAAACAGGGTAGCAGGGAAGGTTATCTTCCGCTCCAGTTGCATGCAGATGATATCAGCAGACTGCCATACGCAGCCGGAGTCTATTATTTTTATGATAGCAAGGGCACGGTGATTTATGTGGGTAAAGCATTAAACCTTCGCAAAAGAGTAACCAGTCATTTCTCTAATAACTCACCATCAAGACGAAAACAGGAACTTGCACGAAACGTCAGCAGGATACATTTTGAAGAGTGCGGCTCCGAATTTACTGCTGCTGTTTTTGAGAGTATTGAAATTAAACGACTCTGGCCCCGCTATAATTTCAGCCAGAAAAAATGGGAACACAGCTACGGTCTTTTTTCTTATGAAGATCAGCTTGGTATTCATCGTTTGGGGATTGAAAGAATCAGGAAAAATTTCAAGCCGGTTTTCAGCTTTAATTTACTGATGGATGGCCACCAGGTTCTCAGAAAACTGATTAAAGATTTTTCGCTTTGTCCAAAATATTGTTTTCTGCAGAAGGAAGGCGAATGTGCAGGTATACATGAAGGTTATTGTAAAGGCGTTTGCGAAGGCAAAGAACCCGTTGAAGAATATAATCAGCGTGTGGGCCAGGCGCTTCAGCATCTGAAGGAAAACCTTCCGAGTTTTGCAATCGTTGAAAAAGGCCGGCGGCCTGGTGAGCAATGTTATCTTTTGCTCGATGATGGAAAGTTCTATGGCATGGGTTATTTGTCAGAAAATGAAAAGATTGGTCAGCTTGATAATCTGAAAAACTTAATAACCGCTTTTCCACATAATGAACTCATCAGGAATATGATGCTGAGGCATGCTGCGAGTTATCCGGAGAAAACGATCTTTAATGTTCAACGTTCAACGTTCAACGTTTAACGTTCAGCGTTCAGCGTTTTTCCCTACTTTCGCACACCCGAAAATAAAACCGTATCACTAACATGCAAGAATTTATAATACCTATTGCGCAATCGCTCAACCTTCGTATCAACCAGGTTGATGTTGTTTTACAATTATTTGCTGAGGGAGCGACTATTCCCTTTATTGCCCGTTACCGCAAGGACAAAACAGGCGCTCTTGATGAGGTTCAGATTGGCAGGATACAGGATGAAGCCAACCGCCTCAAAGAATTTCACGATCGCAAAGCAGCAATCATAAAGAGTATTACTGAGCAGGGTAAGATGACTGATGCAATTCAATCAAAGCTGGATGCGGCCGAAACCATTACACAGCTGGAAGATATCTACCTGCCCTACAAACCCAAACGAAAGACGAAGGCATCTGTGGCAAGGGAAAATGGACTTGAGCCCTTGTCGGCTATATTATCCGAACAAAAAAACGGTGTTGACCCCTTAAAAGAAGCTGCCGCTTTTATCAATGAGAAAGTGCTCACTGCAGAAGATGCTTTGCAGGGAGCGCGGGATATCATTGCAGAGCAGGTGAATGAAGATGCTGAGATCCGGGCCACGATGCGGAAATTGTTTGAAGAAAAAGGATATGTAATCAGTACCCTGGTAAAAGACAAAGACGCGGAAGCGATAAAGTATAAAGATTATTTCGACTTCTCAGAGCCCGTTCACAAAATTCCTTCCCATCGCATACTGGCGATTCTCCGCGGATTTCTTGAAGGATTTCTACGGATTTCCATTGCCCCTGATGAAGAAACGGCTATCCATCTGCTGGAGTCAAAAGCAGTGAAATCAAATAATGCAAGTGGGGAGCAGGTGAAAAAAGCCGTAAAAGATTCATATAAAAGATTGCTGCAACCGGCGCTGGAAACAGAACTGCGCACCGCTTTAAAGCAGCAGGCCGATGAGGAAGCGATCAGGGTTTTTGCCGAAAATCTGCGTCAGCTTTTACTAACGAGCCCACTCGGAAGCAAAAGACTGCTTGCCATAGATCCGGGTTATCGTACAGGCTGTAAACTGGTTTGCCTGGATGAAAAAGGAGAGTTGCTTAAAACCGGGTTGATCTTTATTCATGAACCCGGAAAGCTGGCAGAAGCAGGAGCCACTATCCGTTCACTTATCGAAAAATACAAACCGCAGGCTATTGCAATTGGTGATGGTACAGCAGGCCGGGAAACGGAGCAATTCATAAAATCATTGCAGACGGGTCTGCCCGTATTTCTGGTGAATGAAGATGGTGCTTCTGTTTACAGTGCAAGTGAAACTGCCCGCGAGGAATTTCCGGATGAGGATATTACGGTACGCGGTGCCGTTAGTATCGGAAGGCGATTGATGGATCCGCTTGCTGAACTGGTGAAGATTGATCCGAAAAGCATCGGCGTTGGCCAATACCAGCATGATGTCAACCAGTTCCGTTTAAAAGAGAAGTTGGACCAGACAGTAGTAAGTTGTGTGAACAGTGTTGGTGTAAACCTGAATACAGCCAGCAGGCACCTGCTCGCCTATGTGAGTGGAATTAATACCGGCATTGCGGAAAATATTGTGAAACACAGAAACAGCATCGGGCGGTTTACCAGCAGAAAACAGTTACATGATGTAACAAGACTAGGTGAAAAAGCATTTGAACAATGCGCAGGTTTTTTACGGGTAAAAGAGGGAGAACATCCGCTTGATGCGAGTTCCGTACATCCGGAAGCCTACTCACTTGTTGAAACCATGGCAAAAGATCTTGGTGTTCCTTTACCTTCTCTTATTGCAAATGATGAGCTGATCGGAAAGATCGAGTACAAAAAATATATTGGCGGCAATTTTGGTGAGCATACTGTTCGTGATATTCTGCAGGAATTAAAAAAGCCGGGTCTCGATCCACGAAGTGAAGCTCAGACTTTCGAGTTTGCCGCAATCTATATAATTGAAGATGTAAAAGCTGGTATGGTGGTGCCGGGGGTTGTTACCAACCTGACGCGATTCGGCGCTTTCATTGATATCGGCGTAAAGCAGGATGGCCTTGTGCATATTTCAGAAATCTCGAATACTTATATCAGCGATCCTTCGGAAAAACTGAAACTGAATCAGCATGTAAAAGTGAAGGTGATGGAAGTTGACGCTGTGAGGAAAAGAATTTCCTTGTCGATTAAACAGGCTGATGAGAAAACCACACCTGTTGGAAAAACTATTAAACCCAATGTGCCAAAAGAAAAACCAGCAAAGGATTTATCTGGTCTGGCAATGTCGGATGCATTGAGTGAGTTGAAGAAGAAGTTTGGGAATAGGTAGTAGTCTGGGGTCGGGAGTCTGGAGTCTGGTTACTGGAAGCTAGATACTGGATACTGGATACTGGGCGCTGTAGACAGTAGATGGTAGAAAATACAGGAGCTTGCAGAAAAATTTCTTTGCCAATTCCAGCGGCAGTAGAAATAAGGTCTTTGGAATTTTTGGTGTATGAAACTTACCGTTTCTTCCTGTCTTACTGCATTTATGTTAGATATTATTCCCAACGGGAATTTCTTCGCAGCTAGCAGGCAACAGGAACAAAGAAAGTATATTTAAGTTTTGGTGTAAAGTACTTACCGTTTCTTCCTGTCTTACCGGCTTCGTGTTGGATATTATTCCCGGCGGGAATTTCTTCGCAACGGGCAGGGCTACAGGAACAAAGAAAGTATATTTAATTTTTTGGTGTAATAGACTTACCGTTTCTTCCTGTCTTACCGCCTTCGTGTTATGTATTTGACGAGGAAATTAACCTGCGAAATTTTATTTGATTATGGTCCGGGTAAGAGAAGCCGTTTTTTCTGACTACAGCGCAATTGCAAAATTGCACACACAAAGCTGGAGGGAGAATTATCGCGGTATCTACAGTGATGCGTTTCTTGATGAAGAAGTTGAACATAACCGGATCGCTGAATGGTTTACCAGGTTTCAATTGCCAGCACAAAATCAGCGGATATTTATAGCAGAAGGAGAAGGAGCAAGAGAAAGAGAAAGAGGAACAGAAACAATTGCAGGATTTGCCTGCCTGTACCTCGATGATGATCCGGTATATGGTTCGCTGGTAGACAATCTCCATGTGTCAAAAGCCTTGAAGAAATCGGGTATCGGCAGAACACTTTTGAAAGAATGTGCGAATGCTGTGGCACTTAACGCAATTCAACCACATATGTACCTTTGGGTATTTGAGATGAATATTGATGCGCATGCATTTTACTATCGGATGGGTGGTGAACTTGTAGAAACGGTGGAGAAAGAAAATAATGATGGAACTATGGCAATGGTTTGCAGGATATATTGGAACCGCCTGGGCGATCTGAAATAAATGGTAAATGGGAACAGGAAGCAGTTTTTTAAGTTCCAGTAACCCAAAATCAGATATTTGCCGGTTTTATCTTGAAAGGGCGGTAAGCGCGATGTTATGTGGGATAAAGTACAACCACAATTACGTAAATTGACAATAACTTCAATACAGGCTTGAGTATATAATTGTTTTGCAATGTTGAAGTGTATCCTGCTTTTTTACCTTGTTTTGTTTGTCGGTTGCAGTCAGAATATCAAAGTAACCGGAATCATTGTTGATTTCGATACACACGAACCACTGGGGAAAGTATTAGTCCGGACTATTACAGGAGGTCGACCCCCGGAACTGGATTTTGTTTCAACAAAAACATCACGCGATGGAAAGTTCAGACTTGAGTATCCCTCGAAAGTAATTGGAGAATTTGCAAAAATTTCTGTTGAAATTAAAAAAGAAGGTTATCTGTCCAACATGTATACTCTGGATCAAAATAATAATTTCGATACAATATACCTGAGGAAAGAAATTTTTTGATGGCTTTTCCTTCTTAACCAATGTCGTGCTATCTATGAAAGGTATTTTGAACCACATAGGCAACATAGAATACATAGGAGTCACAGAGTACACATAGAAAAACACATAGAAAAGTGCATAGGAACTATATCT
>JAATGW010000421.1 GCA_015654495.1 Chitinophagales bacterium | reverse complement strand
TTCCTTCAGATTCGCAGTCGCCTGCGACACCCTTGCTCTTGGCTAATGATACGTACCGCAACGCTCATTCGGGACTTTCCCGAAGGGGATTCCTTCGAGAGCACCCTATAGCTGATATGCATGCCTGACACACAATAAAAAAGCTCCGGGTGTTATTCCGGAGCTCTTAAAAATTTATTGAGAGTTAAACTATTCTTTGCTGTCGCCGCTGCCGCCATCAAAATCAAATACAAGGCTGAATCGCAGTGTATTTGAAAGAGGATTACGATTAACTCCTGATCCTGAAGGAATCAGATAAGAAAAGTTCAATCCGAAAATATTGTATTTAATACCGGCACCAACAGTAAAGTACTGGCGGTTTCCTTTGGTTTTATCTTCATAAAAATAACCCGCGCGGAAAGCGAACTGATCATTGTACCAGTATTCTGCTCCGAGTGAAAAGTAGAATTCTTTCAACTCTTCAGAAAATCCGTTAGGTGCATCACCGAAAGAGCTAAACCAGCTGCCAACAACACCTTTACTGCGGTATTCAACGAGGCCCGCTGAATCACCGAGCGCCGGAGGTGTTGGTACCATCAGCTTATGAATATCGAGGCCGAAAGAAATTTTATTTACTTCATTAAATGTAGATGTATACACTGTTCCCAGGGCCAGATTTGCCGGAATAAAATCCTTTTGAGTGGCATCGTTTGTATAACCGATTTTTCCGCCCAGATTGGTAAGTGCAAGTCCGAAATTCCAACCTGATCCGTCTTCCTGTGCTGTTGTATAATATAAGCCAAGATCAGCAGCTACTGTGCTGCCTGCTTTATATGCAACTCCGTTTACTGCCTGGCCGCCTGCAAGGTTTGAATTGATATACCTAACGGCAACGCCTAAGCTAAATGGATCGGAAAGCTTTCTTGAATACCCGACATCAAATGAAAATTCCCGCGGACGGAAAGAATTCAGATCATTACCAAGGTTATCTGTAAACTGGATATTTCCCAGACTGAAATACCTGAGTGAGGCAGAAAGGGCCTGCAGTTCATCCAGTTTATAAAATCCTGCTATTGAAGCCAGGTAAACGTCATTCAGCCCAAGATCCTTTAACCAGGGTGTATAAGTCAGGGCTACAGAACCCTTATTTTTGGTAAAGGGATATTTTGCTACATTATAAAACTGAGAGTTCACATCTGCGGAAGTGGCGACCCCGAGATCACCCATACCGCCTGCACGGGCATCGGGGGAAATCCGTAAAAAAGGGACAGCAGAAGTCACTACATTTATTGGCTCAGTTGACTGGCCTTTTGTCCCCATGGCTAAAACAATACACACTGCCCCGGCAGCTAGTTTCCTGATAGATCTTTTCATTGAAAGGAATTTGGCTATTCTTTAAATAAAGTTGGGTAGAGGTTTATGCCATTTGAAGATTTTCGGGAGCCAAAAATAATGTTTTTACGTAATTGTCTATAAATTAACGATATTTTCCAAACCTGCAGCTCAAAATACACAGATCGTCACTCAAAAACTCATTGCTGCGATACCCTAAATGAACGGAGCAGATTGCCTTTTATTGTTTTTTTGAAATGGAAATCATCCCATTATCGCAGGTCAGGAAAAATCACCGGCTGCCTTCACCAATTCCTGTGCCAGTTGTTAAACACCGGGTACTTAAAGGTGTGCAATCAATAACCGCACCAGTCCGTCTAACTCGTATTAATTAAACTTATAACCTGAACAGGGAGGCATCATGTTGAGTTTTAGCAATTAATAAACAGTAATTGAAGATTTTAGGATTTCCGGAATAGCTAAAATCTTTTACATTCGCATAGCTATGAATACCCCGAATAAGACAATATTTCTGAACACCTGCCGTTTTCAAGAAGCTAAATCCAGCAAAATGCAAAATTTGAGCATGAAAAACCTTTTAATCGTACTCGCAGCCCTTCCGCTGATGTATTCGTGTAAGAACGGGCTCTTCGGGAAAAACAAAAAACAGAAGTCCAGCGTCACCGGTTGGAACTACAACGACAAGAACATGGGTGGTTTTAATGTTTCCAAAGAAAAGGAACAGAAAACCGGTCCGGGCCTTGTATTTGTTCAGGGTGGTACTTATACAATGGGTGCTACTGAAGAGGATGTTATGGGTGACTGGAATAACGTTCCACGCAGGGTAACCGTATCGTCGTTTTATATTGACCGTACGGAAGTTGCTAATGTTCACTACCGTGAATACCTGTACTGGCTTGAAAATGCGTTCGACGATCCTCAATTTGCAAAATTGATTGATGGTGCCAAACCGGATACACTTGTATGGCGCAGTGAGCTGGCAGCCAACGAGCCGCTGGTTGAATATTATTTCCGCCATCCTTCTTATAATGATTATCCTGTTGTTGGTGTAAACTGGCGCCAGGCTAATGATTTCTGTCTTTGGAGAAGTAACCGTGTAAACGAATTTATCCTCGTTGAAAAAGGTTATATCAATAAAAACCAGCTGAAAACAATTCAGGGTCAGGGTGAAGAAAACTTTACCACTAAATCTTACCTGCTCGGTTTATATTCTCCGATGCCTGGTAAGCCAAAGAAAAATCCATTGCTGGATGCAAATGGCCGGCCACGTAACTATGTGAAGTTTGAAGACGGGTATCTGTTACCAAATTACAGGCTTCCAACAGAAGCTGAGTGGGAATATGCTGCACTGGGTTATATACTCCAGAATCCGAAAACAAAGAAGAAAGAAGGAAAACGTGGTGAAGAGCTTATCATGAACAAACAGGTTTATTCATGGTCACAGAATGTGAATGGTCTGCGTGATTCACGTCATGGCAGCTGGCAGGGTAAATTCCTCGCTAACTTTAAGAGAGGAAATGGTGATAATATGGGTATTGCCGGTGGATTGAATGATAACGCATCTATCCCTGGTCCGATTGAAGCTTATTATCCAAATGGATTTGGTCTTTATAATATGTCAGGTAATGTTAACGAATGGGTAGCTGACGTTTTCCGTCCGTTGTCAAATCTTGATGTTGATGATCTGAATCCTTTCCGTGGTAATAAATACATGAAGACCGCGAAGAATGACAATGGCGAGTATGAAAGAGATAGTCTCGGTCGTGTAAAAGAAATTCCTGTAACTGATGAGGAAAGCAAGAACCGCCGTAACTACCAGAGAGGTAATGTTATCAACTATCTTGATGGTGACTCATCTTCAATGGTTACTTATGGATACGGTAAAACTACACTGATCAGTGATAAATCAAGAGTTTACAAAGGTGGCAGTTGGGATGATCGTCCTTACTGGCTTGGTCCTGGTACACGTCGTCATATGGAAGAAGATCAGTCAAGTGCTACTATTGGTTTCCGTTGCGCAATGGATCGCGTAGGTAGCCAGGAAGGTAATGGTTTCAAAAATGGTAACCATTTCAGCAAACAGCGTCAGAATTCAAGAAAGAAATAATCTTCTTTAAAAATAGTAAAAAGCCTTTCCATTAACGGGAAGGCTTTTTTTTGCGCTTTATATTTGAGCATGGTTACAGAATTTCTTTATGAGCGTTTTCTCAAGAGCAGCGGGGTACAAACAGACACACGCAAAATTGCGCCTGGTGAACTGTTCATCGCCTTGAAAGGTCCGAGCTTTAATGGAAATGATTTTGTACTGAAAGCACTTGAAATGGGTGCGGGTACTGTTGTGATGGATGAAGACCGGGGACTAACTGATGACAGAATTATCCTTGTTGAAGATGGTCTCAAAGCATTACAGGAACTGGCCTTATTTCATCGCCTGCAATTTAAGATTCCATTTATAGCCATTACCGGCAGCAATGGTAAAACCACCACCAAAGAACTGATACATGCTGTACTGGCTTCGGAGTTTGTGACCTATACAACGAAAGGAAATCTGAACAACCATATCGGAGTTCCATTGACTATATTAAGTGTCGGTCTGGATGCTCAGATTGCCGTGATTGAAATGGGAGCTAACCATCTCAGGGAAATAGAAAGTTATTGCAGGATAGCCCTGCCCACCTATGGCATTATCACCAACTGCGGGAAAGCGCATCTTGAAGGATTTGGAGGTGAGGAAGGAGTGAGGAAAGGCAAAGGCGAGTTGTTTGATTTTCTGCGGGCAAACAAGGGCACCGCATTTGTGATGTGGGATTATAAATATCTGCGCAAAATGAGCCATGATATTCCGGAGATCATAACTTATGGAACAGAAGATGCTTCACTGACCGGACAAATTATTTCCTCTGATCCATTTCTTGAAGTGCAAATTAATGATGGCTCAATTGGTAAGATTAAAACTAATCTTGTCGGAGATTATAACCTGCCCAATTTACTGGTAGCCGTAACCGTTGGGAGGTATTTTGGAGTTAAAGGCGAAACTATACGGAATTCAATTTCAGGATATATTCCATCTAACAGCAGGTCGCAACTTTTAAAAAAAGGAAATAAGGAGATAATTCTGGACGCCTACAATGCTAATCCTACAAGCATGCGCGTGGCAATAGAAAATTTTGAAGCAAGAAAAGCTGAGCGTAAATGGATAGTTATAGGCGGGATGATGGAGCTTGGGGAAAACAGTATTAAAGAACATCAGGAAATTGTTGAATTACTGGGCAGGTATAGCTGGGAAGGGGTTTTACTTGTAGGTGGCGATTTTGTGAAAGCCGAACATCATTTCCGGTATTTTGCTGATTCCGTTACTGCAGGCAAATGGCTTGCATCGCAGGATACCGAAGGGAGTACTTTATTGGTTAAGGGGTCGAGGAGTATGCAGATGGAGCGGGTGCTGGATTTCCTATAACCCCCGACTAATCATTTAGGCCTCATGAAGGGGGAAAATACAGGCGCCGGGCCGTCTATTCACCTTGGTTTCACTTCTCCCAGGCCCGAGATTTGTTCTCTAAATTCTTCTGCTATGTTTAATCACATCTCCCTTCGCGAATTCAACCAGGCC
>JAATGW010000212.1 GCA_015654495.1 Chitinophagales bacterium | reverse complement strand
TTTTTTTCTTCAATCTGCTGCGCAAACATAGCTGTATCGGGTATTATATGGAGATTGGTCACCCGAAGAAAACCCGCTACTTCATCAAGATCCAATTTTTCATATTTCATCCGGTACAGGCCTTTGCTTTTTGCGAAAACCTGGTCGTTTGCTTCTTTTCTGATCAGCGGATATTTGATTGAATTCCAGAAAACCATTGCCGTTGCAATTACCACAACTATGATGACCGAGATGATGAGTAGTATTTTTTTATTTTTCGTTATGCCGGCCATTAATAAAGAGTTTAGCTGCGAGTGTATACAAATTTCGCAGGCGCTATATCTGATTCAAAGGCTGTGCCACCAGAGGCTGGTCGGTCGGAATAACTTGCCTTTTATCCGCATATTCATCCTGTTATGCGTATAAATCCAGAGTTAACATAAATGTATTGTAAGGTATGGAGAACTTGTATTTACATTGCATCAAGTTTTCTCATGTACTTGGATTTTAGTACATAAAAGCGGGTAGTTTCCACTACCGGCTTTTTTTATTTTTAATGTTATCATATGCTTTCAACCTCATTTCTGCGACAAGTGATTTTATTGCTTTTTGCCGGTCTTATGCCGGATACGGAATTTAATCCTGTTGGTAACCCACCTACCGGAACAGCGGTGCATATGTTTTCGTCTGGAACAATTTCTGACAGATTCGGAAACCGGGATATGGCAATTTCCCCTCAGGGAGATGAAATGTTCTGGACCCTGCAACAGGGCCAGGTATCCGCAATTCTTCATTCGGTGAAAGGAAATAGCGGGTGGTCGGCACCGGAAGTGGCTTCATTTTCAGGTGTGTGGACGGACCTGGAGCCGGCATTTTCTCCGGATGGTAACAGGCTCTATTTTGTTTCGCGCCGTCCGGTAATTCCCGGAGAATTGAAGAAAGATTTTGACATCTGGATGATTGAAAAAAAGCTTGGGCAGTGGACCAGCCCTGTTCATTTACCCTCACCCCTCAATTCTCCCGGAAATGAATTTTTTCCTTCGGTGAATAGAAAAGGGGATGTGTTTTTTACCCGCGATGTGGGCGAATCAAAAGTAGATATTCTGGTTTCAAGAACAATAGGTGAAAATCACTTTGACAAGCCGGCAAGTCTGCCTTTCGCTGTTAATTCGAAAGGTTTTGAATTCAATGCATTTGTAGATCCGGACGAGAACTTCATCGTTTTTACAGCCTATGGTCGCGCTGATGATTTAGGTGGTGGCGATTTATATATGTCTGTTAAGAACAGCAGCGGTGAATGGGCGCCTGCGCTTCATTTTGATTCAAACATCAACTCGGCTGCGATCGATTATTGTCCATATGTATCCCCTGATAAGAAATACTTTTTTTTTACGAGCAGCCGCTCATCTTTGAAACAGCCATTTGAAGTAAGAAAAACACTGGCAGAAATCAAAAAAGCACTTGAAGGAAGTAATAATGGCTCCGATGATATATACTGGATGGAATTTTCAGCTATAAATAAACGGTAGTATTCAACAACAGATTTTTTTCTTTGAAATTTCTGAACAAAAATATCTAAGCTTTTACTTTCCCGTTCTCGCGACCAACAAATTTTTTGAGCAGGCTGAGACCTTTATTTTTAATTGGATTGACAATCGCACCTACCAAACCAAGGTTCATAGCGAGCCCCAGCGCCCTGCCAACCAGCGTACCTGCGCCACGCGTAACAATTCTTTTGGTAAGAATAGCAGCGCCAATTCCTAAACCCGCTTTCAGAAGGTTTCCGCCAAGACTTGAATTTCCGGTTACATTCTGGAAAGTACTTTTAATCAGGTTGACAGGTTTGAGGCTTTCTTTTGTTTCCTGAAACTGGGTAATCAGTGCCTGTTGGGACGCTGCCAGTTTTCTTTGTTGTTCTTCGATAGCAAGCTTCAGATCAGCTTTAGTTTTATGAGACATTTTTTTTATTTTAGGAGATGCCTGACAATAAAGTTGCTTATAGGTTCTTTCAGCCATTTATCCCGGAAGGCATAAAATATTAAACCGACAACGAGATAGAAACCTGCCATAATGAAAAATCCATAATACAATTTTCCGAGAGCATCGCCAATCCATATGGAAAGCCCGACATTTAAAAGCACGATAAAAAAAATCATAATAACTCCCAGAATCAGCTTGGATGAAATTGATGAAACAAGCTCGGAAGAACTGTCAACAGCCTGGAGTTTTAGCAACTCTACACGGTTCTCAAGATAATCGCTCGTTTTTTCAAACAATCCATCTATGTTAAGGGACCTTTCCATAATTCAATGTTAAAGCGGGTAAAAAATTGGTTCAACGTTCAACATAAAACATAGTTCGTAATACGTTCAACATTGAACCAGTTAACATAATCCGGTGTCTATTGAACCGGTTTATGTAAAAATGTAAACAGGTGATCTTCTGAAGTCAGGTCTGATCAGGAAAAGCTCTTTAATTCTGACTTAACGTTATAAGCTTTCTCTTTACCTTTCTCGACCAGTTCGTCTGCCTCATCTTTCACTTCGTCGATCTTTTCAGCGATACCATCTACGAGATCATTGAATTTTTTCTTCAGTGAATCAGCGAGATCACTACTTTTCTTAGAGATTTTTTTTCTTGTTTCAGATCCTTTTTCAGGGGCGAATAAAATACCCAGCGCAGAGCCTATGGCGGCGCCGATCAACAAGCCGGATAAAAGTTTCCCGTTACTCATAATTATACTTTTTTAGTTGTGAATTACGCTTAATAAAGATAAAACAATGCCATCAATATTCCCTTGAAAACAATGTGTGAACAATCGCACAGTTGATGGATTTGCGTATGAATTACCCCATTTAGGGTATAGGGAATGCGCCATTTCGGAAATAGTTTTGTTCTCAGGTCTTTTCTACCGTTCAGGCTGGCACGATTATATCTGGAAGTTCGAAGGACGAAGTTCGAACTACGAAGTGAAAGGCAGAAAGCTGATGAAAATAAGTCTAACGTAAAAAGATCCAACCAGGAGCATATGCTGGCGGGAGAATCAGAACATAAATTATTTAAATAAAAAAACTTTAGAAGGAAGTCCGAAGGCCGAAGTTAGAAGTCCGAAATGAAGTAGAAAGTTATAGTTCGAATATTTTGAGAAATCTTTGAATTTAATATTTCTTACTTCTTACCTCTTACCTCCTACTTCGTCCTTCGCACTTCGTCCTTCGTACTTCTATATCAGGTGGTTGGTTTAAAAAAGATCAGGTTTTTATAGCCTGGTCTTTATTTTTGTCAGATTTCGAAAAATGAATACATGGATTTAAGTTCCGGTTATCCGTTCTGGCTCATCAGGGACGGTCTGCCTTTCGATTATCCAATGCTGGACGCAGATATTGAAGCTGAAGTGATTGTTTTAGGAGGTGGAATTTCAGGCGCGTTGGCGGCATGGCATCTGTCTGAAGCCGGAATTGATACGATAGTTGTTGATAAAAGAAGCATTGGTTTAGGCAGCACCTGCGCCAGCACTGCGCTGCTTCAATACGAAATCGATACCCCGCTTTCGGAATTACAACACAAAACCGGTTTGCCTGCTGCAGTCCGTTCTTATAAACTCTGCGAAGAATCCATAGGAGGTATTGCTGCAATTGCGGATCAGATAGGTTTCTCCGGATTCGAGTTCCGAAAGAGCTTATATTTTGCAGCTTCCGAAAAAGATAATGCCTTTCTGCAACGTGAATATAAAATAAGAAAAGAGCATGGCTTTGATCTGACTTTACTGAACAGATCCGACATAAAAAATGCTTACAGATTCGATGCGGGCTCGGCTATACTTTCGCAGGCAGGCGCGCAGATTGATGCTTATCGTTTTACGCACGCATTATTACAGTATTCCATCCCAAAAGGACTGAGAGTGTTCGACCGCACGGAAATAAAAAAGATCGTTCACGGAAAAGATAATGTGAGGTTAAAAACCGCAGCCGGTATTCAGCTGAAGGCGCGTTATCTTGTTTACGCCACGGGCTATGAGGTTCAGAATTATATAGACAAGAAAATAGTTAACCTGGATTCCACATATGCAATTATCAGTGAACAGGCTAATGGAAATGCGGAATTCTGGAAAGAAGATGTAATAATCTGGAATACTGCTGATCCTTATCTTTATATGCGGAACACATCAGACAGGAGGATACTTGTTGGCGGCAGGGATGAGAAGTTCAGTAGTCCGCACAGACGTGATAAAATGATCAAGAGGAAAAAAAACTTACTCACCCGCGACTTTCAAAAATTGTTTCCATCCATTCCCTTCAAACCCGAATTCAGCTGGACCGGCACTTTTGGCTCAACAGCAGATGGGCTTCCCTTTATCGGACCATATAAAAAATTAGCTTCTTCATTTTTTGCACTTGGATTTGGTGGAAACGGCATCACCTTTAGTCAGATAGCAGCGGTAATTATCCGCGATGCAATTCTTGGGAAAAAGAATCCTGATATGGAGCTGTTCTCCTTTGAAAGGATATAGTGCAAACAATTCAGGATTTGACGTTTGCTGCAGGTCGTTGAGTATGACCTATCCGGTTTATTCTTTTATAAATTTTGCCTTCCTGCGGGCGTGTAACATCATCACCAAGCAATATTCCCCATGGTTGCAAATTTTCAACCCGATCAAAAATCACCTTCAGGATTGCAATGGCCGGAATTGAAAGAAACATTCCTGATACCCCTGCCAGGGCACCGCCAATCAAAACCCCGAGTATGGAAATAAGGGCGTTGATTTTTACTTTGGAACTTACGATCCTTGGCATGATGATATTGTTGTCAATAAACTGAACAACCGCCAGTATTACGCCGGTCCAGATCACATCTCCGATATCGTTAGTTGTAGTAAGCGTTACCAGCATGCATAATATCGATGCGATAAGCATTCCGATATATGGGATAAGGTTGAGTATAGCTGCTATTATTCCAAGAAAAATAGCATATTGAATGCCGAGAATCAGAAAACCCGCAGAATTTATTGTCGCAACAATCGCGAGTTCGATCATCAGCCCGAGCATATAACTCTGTACGATAGTGCGTGATTCCTGTAAAACTTCTCTCACCTTTGGTTCATGTTTGTCCTCAAAAACCCTGATCAGAAATTTCCGGATCATATCACGGTAGTATAACATCAGGAAACTGTATACGGGAAGTAAAACAGCAACAGCCAGCAAATGCGTTATTGATGAAAAGGTTTGGCCTATCACACCCGTGCCTGATCCTTTCATCTGTTCTGTAGCATCGGCAATAATTTTTGTTTGCTCTTTTCTGGTAATATTGAATTGCTGATAAACCCATTTCTGGAGGCTCCTGAAATGAAGATCCAATTGTTGTTTTATCCGCGGCATATCGTCCATGAAGTTGGAAATCTGCGTAGCAAGAAAATAGATTATTCCAGCAATGATGATTAAAGAAATCACCAGCGAAATCAGGATGGCAACAACCCTCGGAACTCTTTTCTTTTCCAGCCAGTTGTTGAAAGGGAGGAGTAATACACTCAGCAATACCGCAAAGGCAAAGGGAACAATAATTTCCTGACCAAGAAATATGATCGTGGAAATCAGCATTAATAAAAAAACAGAAAGAGTTAGTTTGGTAAGAAACCTGAGATCTCCCTTTGTTGCCTGGTCCATAGTTCTTAAATAAGAGTTCAATTGTTTAAAGGTATAACGAAAAAAAACAGCTGAACTGATACAAAATTTACATCCTGCTTTCAGCCCAGCTGTTGATGATATTGGTTTTACTGATTTTCCGCCAATAGATCAGAGTTTATCGATCCATTCTTTCAGCTCTTCTTTTGATTTCCCGGTTTTCTGTTGAACCTTTCCGATCAGTTCATCTTCTTTGCCTTCTTCGTAAAGCAGATCATCATCTGTAAGGTCGGCATACTGTTGTTTTGCTTTTCCTTTCAACTCATTCCAGTTGCCTTTCAGCTTTACTTTCAATCTTTCCATCTTTTATGATTTTTTCCGTTAAAAAAAGTTTTCAGCTACACTTTACAATTTTATTCTGCTTTGCTACGGAT
>JAATGW010000002.1 GCA_015654495.1 Chitinophagales bacterium | reverse complement strand
TTTAATAATTTATTTTCCCTTCTTTTTTACTATTAACTAAACTCTCCTCCTGCCTCCCGACTCCCGCCTGAAATCTACCTGACAATTGCCTGATAAGTGAGCACTTTGAAATAATCTGCCAGATTACCATGCGTTGTGGGGTAGACATTCCTATAAAAAAGACCAATCAGTTTTTCCTTCGGGTCAACCCAATAACTTGACGCAAACATTCCGCCCCATTCATAACTACCTATATTCATTGGTGTAAATGCGCTGTTTTCTTCAGTTGTAATACCGAAGCCCAGTCCGAATTTAGTGCCACTTCCGGTTTCGAGTTTTTTGATCTGGTTCATTGTCATCAGTCTTACAGAGGTCGGACTCAAAATTCTTACATTATTATATTCTCCGCCGTTAAGCAGCATCTGTAAAAAAATGGCGTAGTCCATAATCGTTCCGGATAAGCCGCCGCCACCAGAATAATAAGTGCCTTTATCTGCGGGAAAATCCGGATAGAAAATTCCGTTCAGCTGGTAGGGATTATCAATCGGCTTCAATTTTCCGTCAACTTCGGAAAATAGCGGCACGAGTCTTTTTGTTTTGCCTGATGGCAGATAAAAATAAGTATCGCGCATTCCCAGCGGTTCAAAAATCCGCTTATTAAAAAAATCGGCGAGGCTCATTCCCGACACTACTTCCACCAGGTATCCAAGAACATCGGTATTGAGGCCATAGGTATAAGCCGCACCCGGATCATGAAATAAAGGAAGGCCGGCGAGGATCTTCATCTTATCTGCAAGCAGCATTTTTCCTACACCAATGCCATCTACAACGCCGTTTTTAGCATAGAGTGCATTTGCCTCTTTGGAACCTATTTGCGCATAGCCGATGCCGGAAGTATGTGTGAGTAAATCCTGAATGGTGACTTCTCTTTTTGCAGGACGTGTAGTATAGGTTGTATCTCCGGGGTTAAATTTCTCGATCACTTTCGGGTTGGCGAATTCAGGAATGTATTTTGAAACCGGATCCTTTAGTAAAAATTTCCCTTCTTCAAACAATATCATCACCGCCACGCTGGTGATTGCTTTTGTTTGAGAAGCGATTCTGAAAATATCTGTGCGATCTATTTCACCCTTTTTATTTGGTTTTGTGTATCCGAAACTTTTATAGTAGGCTATTTTGCCGTCCCTGATGATCAGGGCTGCGCCACCATTCATATAGTCCTTGTCGATCCAGCTTTTTACCGCGTCATCAATTCTCTTCAACCTTTCAGCTGAAAATCCTGCTGCTTCAGATTCAACCCTGTTGACTTCCAGTACCCTGGCAGTCTGCTGGGCATATGTGGTGTCCAGAATGAGAATAAAAAATAAAAACAGGTACATCGTCTTATTCATCGCTAAGTATTGAGAGAATTTTTTTAGTGACTGAATATACAGGTTGTGTGAATACCTGCCATTTTAAAAAACATTCGTACTGGTAAACAGAATTGAACGTCCACAACACACAATCCCACAAAGTGCAGTTTTTGTTCAGTCTTTTATGATCTTCCGTATTTTACCTCTTACCTGTGTATGCCTGAAACCGGTTGACAAATTTAATTGAACAATGAACGGTATGTTGAGCCAAAGCCTCTATCCTCTTGCTCTTCCTCTTGCTCTAGCTCTTTCTCTTTCTGATCTTCTTACTTCTCACCTCTTACTTCTTACCTCCTCATTCTTACTTTCAGGGATTCACATTCTCCTCGGGAGGAAGTTTTCCTTCTTTAAAATATTTTGAAGCTTCCAGTATATATTCCAGAAACTGATATTCCGTACTCATGGCTGTAAAATCATAACTCGGCCGGTAATATCGCATGAACCGGGAGAGTTCATCGCCTTCCAGTTTGGTAAGATTTTTCACCAGGGTGCGGTTAAAACGATAGTCTACAAATTTATTGGCCTCTTCCTCCAGCAAACGGCTCTGGAATTTTTTCAGACTTTTATTGCGTTTGAATCTGAAAAGGTTGATCAGCTCATTGGGATCGAAACCAGGCGTACCTCCATAGACAGGGTTTGATTCAACCATTCTGAATCCCGGTTTTGAATAACCGAAAATATGGGCATAGCGCTCACGGTTCTCAGCAGAATCCTGCTGGTGGGTTTTTCCGATCACAATAATTTCCTTCAGTGTTTTGTAACGCTCTTCAAGCCTTATCTGCAGGGCGATATCGAAATTATTATAGTTACGGATGGTTTTTACGGGAAACCAATTGGTCGACTTATCCCTGAAAGTAAAATTGATGGAATCGCCGGCATTAACCATAATTGCGTACTGACCAACCGAATCTGTATAGGTTATTGCACCCGAGGTTGCCCGCACTTTAACTGAGGGGACCGGAATCATGCGAGTTGAGTCATAAACGCCGCCGCGAAGCAGGATCTGCCCCCGGACCTGAAAGCCGGCGATAGAAAAAGCAGTAAGAAAAAGAAAGGGTAAAACTGATTTCATGCAGGGGTGAAAATAATGGTTTCGCTGAGTTTAAACGGCAAGGCGATCTGAAAACGGATTGTGTCTGCACTTTTTAACCTGGCGTTGACATTTTCAGCCATTTTTCGATTTGTTCCGGATAGTTCTCATGTTCCAGCTGATGAATTTTTGCTGCCAGGGTAGCCGGGGTATCTTCACGGCTTATAGGAATGCGTGCCTGAAAAAGATGTGCTCCATGGTCATACAGTTCGTCCACCAGGTGGATGGTTATTCCGCTTTCCTTTTCTCCAGAGGAAAGAACGGCTTCATGAACAAAATCGCCGTACATTCCTTTTCCTCCAAAACCTGGTAATAAAGCAGGATGAATATTTATAATCCGACCAGGGAATTGACGGATGAGCCTTGCCGGAACCTTCCACAGGAACCCCGCCAGCACAATACAGCTGATATCCCTTTCTTTCAAAAATCCGGTATAGGCATCACCTCGGAAGAATTCTTCTTTTTCAATAATAATTGTTTCGATTCCAGCATTTTGGGCGATATTGATCACACCTGCAGCTGGTTTATTGGAGGCCACCAATTTTACGC
>JAATGW010000052.1 GCA_015654495.1 Chitinophagales bacterium | reverse complement strand
TGCCTACTGCCTACTGCCTACTGCCTACTGCCTACTGCACGTACCTACGGCACTTCCTTCAACACCACACTTTTTACACCGGGTTAAAACCCGGCGCTATTAATTTCTCCGGACCTACGGCGCTGCAAGAAATAAAATTTTCAAAATTCTCATATCTGGAAACTTCATTTTCTTAATTGCCTCTTGTCATTATTTTGAATTCCAATGAAATGATATTAATCAGGTCGCCAATTTATGATTTGTAATGTTGATTCCTTAATGCATTCGGGAATTTATATCTTTTGTTCGGCTGATTGTAAACCAATGCTGGCCACTATTCACTGGCTGTTCCTACTGCCTACTGCCTACTGCCTATTATAACTATACACTGGCTGTTCCTCTTGCCTTTTGCCTCTTGCCTCTTGCCTGAACAATCATTTCAACGTCTTCAAATAAGCAAGGCTCAACGGTACCTGCTCCATCGATCCCGAAGATTCGTCTTCAATAAAATAATGTTTAACACCGCTTGCTTTTGCAGCTTTCATGATTTCTGCAATTCCAACATCACCCTGGCCCAGTACTACATTGCTCTCTACGTCAGCATGACCAACCTGATTTCCCGGGGTTCCGGGCCTGCGGTCTTTTAAATGAACGAGTGGAAAACGGCCCTTGTATTTTTTCAGCAATGCAACAGGATCCTGCCCCGGATGTTTTACCCAAAACACATCCATCTCAAAATTGGCATACTCAGGCTTCATTTCTTTTATCATAAAATCAAAAAGCGTTTCATTTCCCCATGGCCTGAATTCAAAACCATGCGCATGGTAACAAAGACTCAGTCCTTTTTCTTTCAATGCTTTTCCTGCAGTATTAAACACTTCCACAGCCTTCTTTGCATCATCGAATGTAAAATCATTCCCGCTATGAGGAATCCAGAAGCACACAACATACTTTGCGCCAAATGCTTTCGCTTCTTCTATAATTGCGGGCAAATCTTTCTGAAGCTTATCATAATCTGCCCCGATACTGATCATTTTAAAACCAAGTTTATCCAGCAAGGCCTTGTACTCAGGCATTGGCATATTATAGCTTCCACCACCTTCCAGTTCCTTAATTCCCATCGCCCTGATTTTTGCCAGCGTTCCGGGAATATCTTTTGGGATTTGATTTCTGAAACTATACAATTGAAGTCCTATTTCCTGGGCATGTATGGATACTGAGACTGAAACAATAGCAAGAAGGCAGATAAATTTTTTCATCGTTGAAATTATAATTTAAAATACATAAATCACGTTAAACGTTCAACGTTGTTCACCCGGGTGATAAGTTCGTTCGGCATTTTTTTCCACATCCTCCCTGTAAAATAAAACATCTTTAAAAATTCCTTTTGAATAGATCTCAGCCTGGTCGCTGAAATGTTTGGATGAAGGCACACTGTTCACACCACCGGCAAGCAGGGATTTTGCTTTTACCTTTTCTCCGAATTCAACAGCGCAGATAAAACTATTGCCACTTACACCATATCTTTTTTCAGTCCCTTTCATTGGTCTGCTCACATAAGATGGGAGGCAGCCCCAGGTTGCTGATGTGAAATTCACTGGAATACTCGGCTGTGCATCATCGTAAGTTTCCCGGATATTTCCTGTTAATCGTTGGTACCTGTTAATTTCTCCCCAGGCAATTTTCCAGTTTCCGAACCGGCGCTTAAGGTCATCCAGGGTTTTCTGCAAAGGTGCAATCAGATCTTCCCTGGAAGCATGTTCTGCAAAATAAGTGGTGGCGGTCACCTGGTCTTTTTCTCCCGGATTTACATATACCCTTGAAATTACCTGACTGAGTTTCTGTCCCCATTCAACGGCGACTGTTGTTTCCACTGAATTTGCTGAACAACGATAGTCCCATTTTTTCAGCATACCGATCGCTTCCGCAACATCATTGTTTAATTGAGTATCTGAACTTTCAGCGGCTTTGATGAGTGCGGGAACCAGAATTTCAAATGCGACGAGGTAATTATCATAGCCCGCTTTTGTAAGCTTTTCAATGGTGAAAGCCTTTTCCCTGTCAAGTACCCTGCCCGCATTTACGCCACGAAAATTTTCACCATCGGGAGCCATATAAAGCGGGTAATCTGTTCTCTTTGGACTCGCATTTCCGGAAACAGTAAAGGGTGTGCTGTTACAGTTCTGAATCCAACCGGTAGAGGGGTTGTAGATATGGACAGCTTCTTCTACGGAATGCAGGCCTTTCCATTCAGTTGCGGAGATACTACCATTCACCGGCCTGCTCCAGTCAAAAGCAGTATCTCTTTTTGGAATATAGTTGCCATGCCAGTAGGCGATATTTCCTTTGTTGTCAGCAAAAACAGTATTGTTGGAAGTATTCCCCTTCATATCCATCACCTTTTTATAATCTTCGATTCCTTTCGATTTGGTGCGAAGCCAGCTTTGCATCAAACTATTTAATGAACGATTATAAGATCGCACGCTGATCCATTTTCCATCCCGCTTTGCCATAACTGGTCCATGCTGTGTACTGTAAACAGTAAATGTTTTCTCTTCTGTTTTCCCATCTTTCAGGTACTTTATCAGAACCTTTTTCTCTTTAACAG
>JAATGW010000038.1 GCA_015654495.1 Chitinophagales bacterium | reverse complement strand
TACCCAGGATTGAAATCCTGGGCTATAAGATCATCGTTCCTACGGAACTAAAAAACCACAATTGTATTTGCCTTTTACTTCGAACTTCGTCCTTCGTACTTCTTGCTTCCATAGCTTTCATCCATCGTCTTTTCGAGTACTTCCAGCGGCAAGGCGCCATATTTCAGGACCTGGTCGTGAAATTCTGAAATAGAAAATTTTTCACCCAGTTGTTTCTCATATTTGTCTCTTAATTCCCGGATCTTTAGCGCCCCGATTTTATAACCCAGCGCCTGAGCCGGCATTGCCATATACCTTTCGATTTCGGCAGTGGCACTCTGTTCGCTGATAGCTTCATTGTCCATCATATACTTAATAGCGTCTTCCCTGCTCATATTTTTTGCATGCAAACCAACGTCCACTACTAAACGAATTGCGCGGTGCATTTCATCGCCTAATGCGCCTAAATACTGGTATGGATCTTTGTACAGGCCCAACTCTTTTCCCAGCGATTCGCAATACAAGGCCCAGCCTTCCACATAGGCATTGTTGCCACCAAACCTCCGGAAGCCCGGTAGTAAACTGTCTTCCATCTGCAGGGATAACTGATAATGATGACCGGGAATCGCTTCATGCAGAAAAAGACTTTCCATACCTGAAGTGATATTGAATTTTGTTGCATCAAGTATCGGCACATAAAAGATACCCGGCTTCGAACCATCTGCAGAGCCTGAATTATATTCTGCGCTTGCAGAGGCTGCTCTGAATGCTTCTGTTTGACGGATCTCAAATTTAGACCGCGGCACATGCGAGAACATTTTCTTCAGCTGCGGCTGCATCGTCTGATGAATTTTTTCGAATGCATCCAGTACTTCCTGCGGGGTTTTATAGGGTGTAAATTTTTTATCAGTCCGCAGGTATTCAAAGAAAGCCTTCCTGTCGCCGGTGAAACCTACAGTTTTCTGAACGCTGTCTATCTGCAGGAGGATCCTCTTTACTTCTGAAAGGCCAATATCATAAATCTCCTGAGGCGTTTTTGAAGTGGTGGTTTGCGCACGCACCAGGAATTTATAATATGCTTCACCTCCACTGATTTCATTGATACCTGAACTGCTTCTTGAAGCCGGCAGGTATTCTTCTTTCATGAATGCCGCAAGTTTTTTATAGGAGGGGATAATCTTTTCCCGGATTGCTTTTTCGTAAAGCGATTTAAATTTTACAGCCTCTTCTTTTGAAAAACCGGCTGGTATATTTTTCACCGGACCGTAGAACAGGCTGTTTGCGGGATCAGTAGTGATCATTGATTCCAGCTGTGGTATCACCTTAATTACCAGGCTGTGGGGTAATACAACTTTTTCGGATATGCCCCTGCGTAAGTAAACAATGGCACTGTCTGTCCAGATCGCGAAACCATCAGTTCGTGCTACCCAGTTTTCATAGTCTTTAACCGTTGTGAAGGGCTGAAAGCCGGGGCCACTGCCTGCCTGGCCAAAATACTGAGGCAAAGAAAAAAACTGGTTAAGCGGCAGGTAGTTATCCTTGTGCGTCAGGCCGTCAATTTCAATTTCGAGTTCATCAATAAGCACGTCATAACTGATCTTATCATTGGTATTGAATTTATCACGGTCAAAAGTGATAAGACTGTCTTTATATGATGTGAAAAAATGATCTGCCTTTGTCCGGTAGCTGTCCGTAAAATCCGCTTCAAGTAAATTATTATAATCGTAATTACCGGTCAGGGTCGCCATCATCGGGTAGAGTTTCGATTTGCCGTTGTAGTAGTGGCCAAGAAAAACATTGAAAATGCTGTCGGTGGCTGGCTCATCAGCAATCTGCGCCTCTTTCTGTTTACATGAAATGTTGTAGAGACAACAAAATATAAGGAGGATTGAAAGAGGTGCGAAATACGGAAGTTTTTTCATCATTAAAAATAATTGAAAATGCCTGTCGGTTGAACAGGCATTTTATAAAATCATTTCTAACATATCTCTAAAGATTTTTCTTTTTCCTTTCGCTTACTGCATAGTCAACCGCACGGGCAGTCATTGCCATATAAGTAAGTGAGGGATTTACACAGGATGCTGAGGCCATAAAAGCACCATCTGTTACAAAAACATTTGGCGCATCCCAAACCTGGTTCCATTTGTTGAGAACGGAGTTTTTTGGTGAGGTTCCCATTCGCGCCGTACCCATTTCATGGATACCGCGACCCGGAGTACCGTCACCATCGCGACCAGTAACATTTTTGCATCCGGCAGCTGTAAGCATTTCAATTCCATCAGCCAGCATATCTTTCCGCATCTTCAGTTCGTTTTCTTTGAGCTCGCAATCGATGGAAAGAACATTAAGTCCCCATTTATCTTTTTTGGTTTTGTCAAGCGTAATCTTATTCTCATGATAAGGAAGGATTTCGCCAAAACCACCCATTCCCATTGTCCAGTTACCCGGTTCTGTAAGCGATTCTTTCAATTCGATACCGATATTCAGCTCGGCCACATTCCGGCTCCACCCCTGGCGGCTTCCTGAACCCTGGTAGCCAAAACCTCGCAGATAATCCCGTTTATCGCCATTTACATTTCTATACCTGGGGATATAAATTCCGTTGGCACGGCGGCCAAAATAATATTTGTCTTCATAGCCTTCCACCGTGCCTCCTGAGTATACGCCGAGGTGATGGTCCATCAGATTATTACCAAGCTGGCCACTACTGCTTCCGAGCCCATCAGGCCATACATCAGTTGCAGAGTTCATCAATACCCAGGTTGAGTTAAGGGATGAAGCATTCAGAAAAACAATCGGTGCTTGGTATTCGTAAGTCGTATTTGTTACTGCATCCAGTATTTCAACACCGGTTGCTTTGTTTGTATTCTTATCTTATAAAATTTTTGTAACAATGGAAAACGGACGGAGGGTTAGATTTCCCGTTTTCACCGCTGCAGGCAATGTAGATGATTGTGTACTGAAATAGGCGCCGAAGGGGCAACCCAGAGAACACTTATTTCTGAACTGGCATTTTGTACGCTGCGGACTGGTCATGAGCGGGGCAGTCATATTCGCGGTACGACCAATGATCATATTTCTTGTACCCTTATAATGATCTTTGATACGTGCTGCAACATCTTTTTCGACACATGTCATTTCCATTGGTGGTTGAAACTGACCATCAGGAAGTACGGCGAGTCCGTCGCGCGAACCGCTGATGCCGGCAAATTTTTCTACATAATCATACCAGGGTGCGATCTCTTTATACCTGATCGGCCAGTCTGTGCCGATTCCTTCTTTTGCATTGGCTTCGAAATCGAGATCACTCCAGCGGTAACTCTGCCTGCCCCACATAAGTGAACGACCACCAACATGATAGCCCCGGAACCAATCAAATCTTTTTACTTCAGTATATGGGCATTCCAGGTCCTTTACCCAGTAGTCCAGGTTTGTCTCACTGAGCGGATAATCTCTTTTTAAAACCGGATAATCTTTGATCATCTGCTGGGTGCGGCCACCGCGGTGTGGGAATTCCCAGGGACCTTTATTGGCATTTACATAACCGACACCATGTTTAATATCCTCGCCGCGTTCCAGCATTATGGTCTTCAATCCTCTTTCACAAAGTTCTTTAGCAGCCCAGCCGCCGCTGATCCCGGAGCCGATTACAATGGCATCAAATTCATTAGAGTCTGGCATATTATTCAGTTGAAGTGAAGGTCAGTGGGCAAGGTTCAATTATACATCACAGATAGTAACGCCTTGTTTAAGCGCAGCGATTTTATCGGGCCAGGAGGGAACAAATTCCTGAGCCACATATCCCTTATAACCTGTGTCAATAATTGCTTTCATGATGGCAGGGTAATACAATTCCTGCGTATCATTTATTTCATGGCGACCCGGAACACCGCCTGTATGATAATGTCCGAAATACTGGTTATGGTCTTTGATAGTTCGGATCACATCGCCCTCATCAATCTGCATATGGTAGATATCATATAACAGTTTGAAATTAGGAGAACCAACACGTTTAACCAGTTCAATTCCCCAAGGTGATTTATCGCACATATAATCTTTATGATCAACCTTGCTGTTGAGCAATTCCATCTGAATCATCACCTTATTTTTTTCAGCGAGACTCATGATCTTTTTAAGACCATCCACACAGTTCTTCATTCCTGTTTCATCATCCATTCCCTTGCGGTTACCGGAAAAGCATATCAGGTTGGTCCAGCCCGCTTTAGCTACAAGCGGGATCATTTCTGTATAGTTTTGAATAAGCTTTTCGTGATACTGGCTGTTGTTCCAGCCATCTGGTATGCTTATTTCAGCACCATTGCACATGGAGGAATAAAGCCCGTGTTTCTTAAGTGTATCCCATCCCTTCGGGCCAATCAGGTCGACAGCAGGCATACCGAGATTTTTAACAGAAACGCAGAACTCCTCCAACGGGATAGTTCCATAACACCAGTGGCAGACAGAATGATTGATATTTCCTTTCAGTTGCAGAGGCTGGTCGTTTTGAGAATTTGAATTTTCACCGCGAAAGGAACTGAGCATATTAACAGCGATTGATCCGAAAACAAGGTTCTTAATCACTTTTCGTCGTGACGATTGATTTGGCATATGCAAATGTTGACGTGTAAATTACAGAATCCGGGAACATCTTCCCAACAAAATAATAACTGGCGATCGTTTAACTGATCATCGATCTAAAGAAAAAGTTAATTCAATCCGCAGCCGCGTTTAGTCCATAGGATTCTGCTTTCAGAACCATAAGTGATTTCTAGATTGGCGGGATCGGCTGTATTTCTGCCGGCTGGTGAAACATGCTGGTGTTGATCATTGGCTATAATCAGAACAGGGTTGATTATCTTAACCGCTTAAAAATAATTCTTAAATCCAGATTTTTATATTTTGAAATCAGATTAGTTTTACAACCCTACAAAATAAATTTCATGAACAGAAAACTCAGAATGGGTATGGTGGGTGGAGGCAAAGATGCTTTCATCGGAGCCATCCACCGACTTGCCGCCAATATGGACGGGTTAATTGAACTGAGCTGCGGTGCACTCAGCATCAATCCCGAAATAGCCAAAGACTCAGGAAAATCATTATTTCTGCCGGAAAGCAGGACCTACCTCACTTATGATGAAATGATCAGTAAGGAAAGTCAGCTCCCGGCCGATCAGAAAATGGATTTTGTTACAATTGTAACTCCCAACTTCGCGCATTTTGCACCTGCGATGATGGCTCTTGATCATGGTTTTCATGTGGTGGTGGAAAAGCCAATCACCTTCACACTCGATGAAGCGCAGCAATTGAAAAAGAAAGTTGAGGAAACAGGACTGATCCTGTGCCTTACTCACACTTATTCAGGCTACCCGATGGTAAAACAGGCCCGTGCAATGGTAGCCGCGGGAGAAATTGGAAAGATCAGGAAAGTATATGTAGAATATCCTCAGGGATGGCTGAGCAAGCTTTCCGAAAGAGAAGGTAACGCACAGGCTGCCTGGAGAACTGACCCGAAAAAATCAGGCAAGAGTGGTTGTATGGGAGATATAGGAACTCATGCCGCGCACCTTGCAGAATATATCACCGGTGCAAAAATTACCAAGCTATGTGCGGACCTGAACATATTCGTTGAAGGTCGTGCACTTGATGATGATGGCAATGTTTTGCTAAGATTCGATAATGGTGCTGCCGGAGTGCTGATGGCTTCACAGGTTGCAGCCGGTGAAGAGAACGCACTTAAAATCCGTGTATATGGTGAGAAGGGTGGATTGGAATGGGCACAGCAGGAGCCCAATACCCTACTGGTAAAATGGCTCGATCAGCCGACACAGATCTATCGCGCCGGTGGTGGATACAAGCATTTATCACCATTTGCTGTGCAGAATTGCCGCACGCCCGGCGGTCATCCGGAAGGATATCTGGAAGCATTCGGAAATATTTACAAAAATTTCGCTCTCACATTGTCAGCAAGAATTGATGGTACACAGCCAACTGCGGAAAATCTGGATTTTCCCGGCATTGCCGATGGTATCCGTGGGATGGCATTTATCGACAATGTTGTTGCCAGCAATGGCTCAATGGAGAAATGGACAGATTATGTAATCTGATGAAATTATTTCAATCGAATAAAAAAAGAACTGATGAGAACAATCAAAGGTCCTGGCATTTTTCTGGCACAGTTTCTAGGCGATACGGCTCCTTTCAATAACCTGAAAAGTATTTGTCTTTGGGCTGAAGCGCTTGGTTTTGTTGGTGTACAGATCCCTACCTGGGATAGTCGTTGTATAGATCTGCAAAAGGCAGCAGAAAGTAAAACATATGCAGATGAAATTAAAGGTACGGTTGAAGACTGCGGATTAAAGATCACCGAATTATCGACGCATCTTCAGGGGCAACTGGTGGCAGTTCATCCTGCGTATGATGAATTGTTCGACGGTTTTGCGCCGGCATCGGTTCATGGTAACAGTAAGGCACGTACCGAATGGGCTGTGCAACAGCTGAAATGGGCTGCAAAAGCATCGCAGAATCTTGGGCTGGACGCACATGCTACATTCAGTGGAGCGTTGCTATGGCATACAGTATATCCATGGCCACAGCGGCCGGCCGGTCTTGTCGAAACAGGGTTTAAAGAACTGGCTAAACGCTGGCTTCCCATTCTGAATGAGTTTGATGCAAACGGGGTTGATCTCTGTTATGAAATTCATCCCGGAGAAGATCTGCATGATGGTGTTTCCTATGAAATGTTTCTGGAAAAAGTGGACAATCACCCAAGAGCATGCCTGCTCTATGATCCGAGTCATTTTGTACTCCAGTGTCTCGATTACCTGAGTTATATTGATCATTATCATGAGCGCATAAAAATGTTTCATGTAAAAGATGCGGAGTTCAATCCAACCGGCAAACAGGGTGTCTATGGTGGTTACCAGGGATGGGTAAACAGAGCAGGAAGATTCCGTTCACTTGGTGATGGCCAGGTTGATTTCACAGGCGTATTCAGTAAGCTTACAGGCTACGATTATAAAGGCTGGGCTGTAATGGAATGGGAATGTGCGCTTAAGCATCCCGAAGATGGCGCCCGCGAAGGTGCTGTGTTTATACGTAATCATATCATTCGTGTTACTGAAAAAGCATTCGATGATTTTGCAGGAACAGGAAGCGATGAAGCCTTTAACAAAAAAATACTCGGGCTCTGATCTTAATTTTAATATCAGGTCCTTTAATGCGTAAATTCGCCGATCAAATCTTAACCAAACAAATATGAAAAAAGTTTTCATGGCGTTGACCATTGCCGCAGCCTGCTATGCATGTGGAGGTGGAGATTCCAAAGCCACTACTCCTGTGAGTAATAATGATTCAAATGCAAATTCTTCTATCGGTGGAGCAGATACTACTGCTACAGCCGCAGCACCTGCACCTGCAACGACTGAACCTGCTGCAACTGCTGCTGCATCTGGTAAAGATGGTAAAGCACTTATTGAAGCTTCAGACTGCAGAACCTGCCATAAAGATGATGCAAAACTTATTGGACCATCTTATGCCGATGTTGCCAAGAAATATGAAAATAACGATGAAAGTGTACAGAAACTGGCTGGCAAAGTGATAGCAGGTGGTACCGGGGTGTGGGGTGAAATACCGATGTCTCCACATCCGAACATAGCCAAAGAAGATGCTGAAGCAATGGTTAAGTATATTTTATCATTGAAAAAATAATCGGGAATGAAGATCCATGCCCTTATCATTCTGAGCCTGTTAATCTCATTTAACTATATTTTTAATTCCAGGGAAATTGCTGGTTCTGAACCGACTGCTCCTGAAAAAAGTGTAGCTACAAATATTTCAGCAATGCGATCAGAAGAAAACCAGGAATGGCAGATGCTGTTTGACGGTAAAACCAAAACAGGCTGGCATATTTGGCAGAATAAAACCGATGGATCAGCCTGGAAAGTGGCAGACGGCGTTTTATATATCGACACTACTGTAAAAAATGGTGGCGGAGATCTGATCACAGATGCGGAATACGAAAATTATCACCTGAGCCTTGAATGGAAGATTTCCAAAAACGGGAATAGCGGAATTATTTTCGGAATCAAAGAAGATCCGAAATACACCTATAGTTTTTATACCGGTCCTGAAATGCAGGTACTGGATAACGATGGTCATCCCGATGGGAAAATTTACAAACACCGCGCAGGAAATCTGTACGATCTGATTGCGTCAGAGCAGGAGCCGGTGAAACCCGTAGGCGAATGGAATACGGCAGAGATCAAATGGGTAAATAATAAACTCGAAATGTACCTCAATGGCGTTCTCGTTGTTTCAACTACAACAAATGATGAAGCCTGGAATAAAATGGTAGCAGGAAGCAAGTTTAAAACACTCACTGATTTCGGAAAATTCACTAAAGGAAAAATAGGTTTACAGGATCATGGAGATCCGGTATGGTACCGGAATATCCGTATCCGTAAATTATAAGAACTAACCAGCAGAGAAACCGGATTGATTCCGGTTTTCTGTTTTTTTAGAAATTAAATCCATTCGCAGCGGCGGGTGGATTTACAATTACACGTCAACATACGTCATATGAAATCATTTCGGTTATCCCTTGGAGTTGTAGCCTTGCTGATCATTTTCGCCGCCTGCGGCGGTCGTTCCAGTAAAGCAAAAATACTGGTGTTTTCAAAAACCGCCGGATTCAGGCACAGTTCCATAGAAGCAGGCAAAGCTGCATTCATCAAACTCGGGGCAGAGAATAATATCCTCGTTGATACTACTGAGAATGCAGATTATATCACTGAAGATTCTTTGAAAAATTACAGTGCAGTTGTTTTCCTCAATACAACAGGCGATGTTTTAAATCAGTACCAGCAGGCTGATTTTGAAAGATATATTCAGGCCGGAGGCGGATTTATGGGTATACATGCGGCTACCGACTGCGAGTATAACTGGCCATGGTATGGAAAGCTGGTTGGAGCTTATTTTAAAAGCCACCCTAAAATCCAACCCGCAAAAATTATTATTAAAGATAAATCCAACCCGGCCACTGCACACCTGCCGGATATCTGGGAACGAACAG
>JAATGW010000031.1 GCA_015654495.1 Chitinophagales bacterium | reverse complement strand
TTGATCTTTGACTTTCGCAAGTGAATTGGCATAGGCCTGATTTACCAGTTTGGTAATATAGGCCTTTGGAAATTTCTTTTTATCGGTGACGAGAACATACCGGTATTGATTGCCTTCTCCTAAAAGAATTTTATCAGGATCTGAAATTTCATTTCCCCAGTAAAATCCAAAATGAATGTTTTTGCTTGAGCGCCCGACAGCAATTGAGCAAATTGTGTGGCCCAGCCTGTCCGTGGGTGACCAGCCAAAGGCTACAGCATTGTAATTATCATAAATCAGTTCATTGGCTTCAGGGCACAAATCCCAGGCAAAATCTCTGAGCCACATAACCGTACCTACTGTTTCGGCGTCAAAAGGTTTTAGAAATTGCAACAGGTCGATGGTATCTTTTTTACCCATATAGATCCATTTAAAAATTCAGAAATATCGCTACGGAAAAAACTTCTTTTGTTCTTAGGTACAGACTAGTCAGATATTCGATCCGGCGGATGCCTGGCGATTATTTTTGCTGAAGTATCCCAAGGTAATTAATCCAGGGACCTACTTCCTCTTTGTATTGTTTTGCCATCACCCGGGAAATTTGTGAAAGATGATTGAGGTCATGTACAACCCAGGTTGAAAGCAATTGAGATAAGGAAACCAATCCGAAAGACGGATGAATTCCATGTTCAGCAAGATTTACTGCCGTCAGGTTTTTTGCCTTAAGAGCCGCAATATTTTTTTCACGAAGCTTTTTAAATTCTTCCAGCAGGTCGGGCAGTGATTTTCCTCTGCTGTCTTCAAATTGGGCAAAGCGGTCAAATTCAGGGAATCTTTTATCAGAATTCTCAGAAAGAATAATTTCCACGCGCAGTAACCAATCGGTTTTCTCACCATGGATCAGATGCCCGATGATATCGTAAGCAGACCAGGTTCCTTTGCCTTCAGTTGCGGCTGTCCAGACTTCAGAAATATCACCGAGCATGGTTTCGAGAACCGCAGGTGTGCGTTCCAGAATTTCCAATGCGTTGTTTAAATTGAATTTCATGATCCAGATTCTTTTATTTCAATTAATCTTCCACATATACGTTAACTGATATTTTCCAGAATAACAGCATAACCCTGACCTACACCAATACACATTGTTGCAAGCGCAAATCTTTTATTCTGCTTTTGTAATTCAAGTGCGGCACTATATATAATTCTTGCTCCACTCATTCCGAGCGGGTGACCGATGGCGATAGCGCCACCATTGGGATTTATTCTTTCATCATCATCCTTCAAATCCAATTCCCGGATACAGGCAATGCTTTGCGCTGCGAAAGCTTCATTCAGTTCGATGACGCCGATATCATTGAGTGTTAGACCGGCCTTCGCCAGGGCCTTAATAGTTGCATCCACAGGTCCGATTCCCATGATGCGTGGTTTTACACCTACAACAGCACTGCTGATGATCTTTGCCCTTGGTGTTAGATTGTATTTTTTCAATGCTGCTTCTGATGCAATCAGCATGGCAGCTGCTCCATCATTTAATCCTGAAGAATTACCTGCAGTTACCGTTCCGTTTTCTTTTTTGAAAGACGCCTTTAAGCGTGACAGCACTTCAGGAGTTGTCGCGGGTTTGACAAATTCATCCTGTGTAAATTTGCCCTGCTCCGCTTTTTTCCCAGTCAGGTCTACTGCTGTAATTTCCTCTGCAAGTCTGCCGCTCTGCTGCGCAGCTGCTGCTTTGATCTGGGATCGGTAAGCAAAAGCATCCTGGTCCTGGCGGCTTATCTTATAAAGTTCAGCAAGATTTTCAGCTGTAACGCCCATCGAATCTGTACCATACATTTCCTGCATCTTTGGGTTAATAAAACGCCAGCCAAAACTGCTGTCGAACATCTGTGAGTCACTCCCAAACGCCTTGCTTGCTTTTGAAATTACCCACGGTCCTCTTGTCATATGCTCAACTCCGCCTGCTATAAAGAGGTCTCCATCTCCCGACTGAATGGCCCTTGCAGCATTGATAACCGCACTCATCCCTGATGCACATAACCTGTTTACGGTTTCGCCCGGAACAGTATGCGGGAGTCCGGCAAGTAACAACGCCATTCTTGATACATTACGGTTATCATCACCTGCCTGGTTCACACAACCAAGGATCACATCGTCGATAGATCCGCCGGGTATATTTTTGTTTCTTTCAAGCAAGACTTTAATTACAAGTGCTGCCAGATCATCTGCGCGTACGCCTGATAAGGAACCACCGAAACTTCCAATCGGCGTACGGATACCATCTGTTATATATGCGTTCATTTATTGTATTTGATTCGATACGTTCTCTTTAGGGTTTACTACTCCTTTTTTTACAATTATCTTTTAAACAGCCGGGCCACAAAGACTCCGGGGCGCTAAGGAATACGGAAGAAAATGTTTCATGGTGTCTGGTGAACTGGCTTTTTAACTGATTTTTCCTATGCAGATACTATCGTTAGTTTTTCTTCTTTTGAATGAATCCTGATTTTGGCTGATTTCTTGAATGGCAATGCAAACCGGCACCATCATGATGCAAAGGCATACAATCAATCTGCGCTATTTTTCTTCCCGGAAAAGCCTTTTCCAATATGGCTTTCGCCTGCTCATCTCTTTCCCTGAATGAATCCGGAAGCCCTTCTTTCCAGTACTTTGCAGTTACAATCATTTTATTCGCAATAATAAAATTCATGTACCCTGTTGTCAAATAAAATTCTACTGAATCTGTAGTTACATCACTAAACCAGGAATGCTCATCAGCAGACAAAGATTTATAACTGATTTTCTTTATTATTTCCGGGCCTGTCGGAATACGGATAATCTCAATCGGTTTTCCATCTGCTGTCGTGCTTTGTTTGAGAATCAGGTAATTTTCCTCCATCCTGTTGAATGACTCTTTCAGAATTTCATTGTGTACAGTATCCTTTTCACTCACCCGGGCCAATAAAACTACGCCGGGTTTTACAAACCGGCAAAATTCATCAATATGTCCGCTTGTCCCGATCCCGTATTTTCCATTGTCAAATTTCCCCCATTCTTCTTCCTTTAATCCTTTCTTTAACCAGATAATTTTCTTTACGCCTAAAACTCTTTTGTATTCGGCTTCTATTTCCTTTTTTGACATCTTTCTGTTTCGGTCCGTTTCTACAGCTTCCACCAGTAACATTGTGCCTTCACCATCGGTTTGCCATGCTCCCCCTTCTGAAACCATTTCAGAAGAAATAAAAGGAATCTCCATTTCCTGAGCAACATGCTGGTCGATGATTTCTGAGCGCTTGTCGGGGTGCCGATAACGGAAATCCGCAACCGCAAGCTCCGCTTTTTTATTTCTAAGGAAGATAGGACCGGGATCCTGGATTGCTCCGAATGGTTTTTCATTGTAGAAGAGTTCTACCCGGGAGCTGTCAATTTCATTTCTTCGCAATTCCTGATATATGACTGCCTTTATCTGATCTTTACTCAGATTTAATTGCGGACCATAGAAAATCTTTACTTTAACATAAGGGTGGATTTCCCTGATGGCATTTACGATAGTTGTACGAAACGGCTCTCCGCCAAAAAATCCGGTTTCATACCAGCTCAGCCAGATATAGTCCTGTTCTTCGAATTCTGATGGAATGGTAAAACGGCCTTCATTGACTGAAGTACAACCGGATAAAACCGTAAGTGAAATCAGCGTAATACCTAAAAGAATCAGTTTCATTTTCTTCATGGGTCATAATATTAAACGGGTATAGGCGAAGTATTTTCAGGAGTTAGATTCAATATTATTCTTTGCGCTTCACATAAACGACTCTGCCGCAAACATGCAAAGGATCGCAAAATTTGCGATGAATTTCTTTACACTTGTATTTTAATTTCGCTGTTATTCTTTACACTAACACGAAGACGCGAATACGGAAAGATACGGAAAGCCCTTCCCGTGTCTTCGATTCTCGTCGTCTTCGTGTTTCAGTATCATTAAAAAATTATTTAACCATAAACTTTAGCCGGCTAATATTGAGACTGCCTACTGCCTGAATTGAGAAAGAGGAAAGAGAAAGAGCAAGAGGGAAAAACAGAAACAATAACAATAACAGAAACAGTAACAGTAACAGACATACAAGAACACTTAGGCATCAAATCTCCAAACGTCGGCTGTTACTACTGCCTACTGCCTACTGCCTTCTGCCTACTGCCTAAAGTATCCTCCTTCATTTCTTAATCTTCGAAATTGTGATCCCGGGAGTTTTTGGCGGTTTATCCCTGTCTTTGATGGCAAGATCGATGGCTGCTTTTAAAAGATCTTTCACTTTATTATTTCGGTAATCGGCAGGAACATCTACTGGAATATGCCTTATCAGATTCCCTGTTCCTGTCAGGAGTTTATGTGGATCAGGTAATAATGTTCCGCGGTGAAAACCCAGGTTCAGGTGATTTGTGTAGATCGGCATCATGCAAAACCCATCCGAAGGTCTTTCTGAAACTGAAAGCACGGAAGTAAGCGCATAGGTGTGATAGACTATTTCAATACTAGCCGGATACATCTCCAGTACATATTCGCGTAAATCTTTAAACAGCACTATTATTTTCTTTTCCTTCAATTCAAGAAGGGCAAGAAAATCGGGATGAATGGGTCTTGATTTTTTCACGTGGATTGAATTATTAGTCAATTTTTGTATCAACGCTGATCATCCAGTTTATTCCGAACTTATCTGTGAGCGTCCCGAAATAGGATCCCCAGAATGTGTTCTCCATCGGCATTTTTGCTAATCCATCTGATGAAAGTTCACTGAACAGCCTGTCTGCTTCCTCCCTCCTGTCTGTTGTGATCGAAAGAGAGAAATTTTTCGTTGATGAATGATCCTCTACTTCGGGATCGACACTGTCGCATCCCATCAAAATTGTTTCGGCGCTAAGCGGAAGGGAAACATGCATTATTTTTTCATCAGCTTCCGGCGGGAAAAGTTTTTTATCGGACGGTGGAATGTCTTTGTATTTGCCTATATAATTGAATTCAACAGCAAATACCGATTTGTAAAAATGAAATGCTTCACTGCAATTACCTTTAAATACCAGGTAAGGGTTTAGTGTAGTCATAAAATTGATTTTATTCCTGATGCTTTGGGAAAACCTGCATTGAAGTTACTGTTTGGACTTCTTTTTTCTGCAAGTATTTTGAAGCCAGTTCGGAAGATGGAATTGCGGAGAGATGTTCTCCTGACAATTTTTCAATTTGTATTCCGATATGAAAGAGAGATACAATGCCTATTCCGCAAGGAAATCAAAATTTTGCTTCGAATATTGGTTATTCTTTCTGCCTTCGATGCTGGCAAAGAGTTGATTTTTTATCCTTCTGTATGTAATTCTCTGTGGAAAATCATGTGCAGGATTTTCGCAGATAAACTCTTGATTTTTTAAAAAGATAAGCGGGAAACTTACAGGCTGCGCATTATTTTGATCCCTGACAGTCGGAATATAATACCATGACCCATTTCTGAAAGCAAGGTCAACTGTTTCCCGGAGGCTGCTGTCTTTCCCGTTTCTTATAAAAAAGCTTTTACCTGTGAGGGTGCTGTCGTTTTTAACTGTCCATTGTTCAGCTATCATGCCCTGCCGGCCTTGTATCTTCCAGATGCCGAGTATCCATTTGATTTCTTCTTTTTTCTGTGCGCTGGTTTCCGGATGAAAGGCTAACATGAAATAGGTGATATATAGGATCCGCATCATAAATATTTCTTTAACTATAGATTTCCATTATTTGTAAGAATACAAATCTGAGCTAAGTTGAAATAAATAAATTGTAAAATTGCGACAATCCTATTCTGTTCCGATAAAGAAGGAAGTCAATTTTAAATTACCCGCATAAAACCTTCGTGGACTTACACCGGTAAACTCTTTAAAGTCCTTTATGAAATGAGCCTGGTCGTAATAACCATTTTCATACGCCAAAGAGGTAAGACTGTCGAATTGTTTCTTTTCAAGCTGTTTTATAGTAGCCTGCAGTCTTATGATTTTTATTAGTTGTTTCGGACTTAATCCGATCACAGAAGAGAATCTTCGTTCCAATTGCCTGCGATTGATGCCCAGTTTTTTTGTCAGATCTTCGATACTGATCTGGCCTTTTGATTGAAATAAAATATCCACTCCCGATTTTGCAATACGATCGGTAGCTTCGTTTGTCTGAAGTCTTTCAATCAGAAAGGTTTCAATAATGTCTATACGCTTTTCTGTTGTTTGTGCTGATAGGATTTTCTGTTCAAGCACACTGCTTTCTGAACCGAAAAGTACAGAGAGCGCTGTTGCTTTGTTGGCGATTTCTTCTGCAGGTAATGAAATAAAGTGCATGAATCCATCCGGCAAAAAACGGGCTGCAAAGATTCCACTGTTGCCCGTAGGTTCTATTTCGAGTGGAGTCGTAATTTGACCGAATACAAAACAGCGCGGCTGAAGAAAGCTTGTTTTGGTATCGGTATATTGTCTGTACAAATCTCCATAGTGAAAAATCATTTCTATACAACCATCAGGAACAATTGTCTGCTTTTCTGAGCTGCTTTCTTTTACCGCTTCCAATGTCCAGTAGCATTTTACAAAAGCGTTCAGGTTAGTTCCGGGATAGTAGCTGTTATAGTTCATAATCCTGTTACCCAAAATAATGATGAAATCAGCGTTTCCTGCAAAAATCACAAAGAAAAAAAGTTCGTTGTTATTAAATCAAACGGGAATACACATAGTTGACTGTGCAACTATGTGTCCTGAGTAAATCAGAATTGCATCTGCTGCACTGGATTTTAGCGAGGGTCGGCCAATGAAGCGAGTGTATCTATAAACTGATACAGTTGGTATAGCCGCTGTCGTGTTTTATCTTCCTGCTATTGTGATTTTCTCCCTACAAATGGTGTTTTGCTCTTGGAAATGCCTGTCTGGTCAAGCTATTTTTGTAATGATTGTTACCGGTATTTATCGTTGTCCGCCATGGGCGGATGGTTGGTTAGCTAATTCGCCTTTGGCGGACAGCGGACAGATGTATATGGTGGGTGTTCCTGGGTACCCGGGAACACCTGCTGTATTCATTTGTCAGAAAATGGTGGTGGTGGCGGGGGAGGGGAGGGCCCGCAGGGCAGGCAGGCGCCGGCAATCAGGTTGTAAGTTGGGTCATTAATCCGTGCAGGTCAAAGATACCCCAGTGCCCGATATATTTTCCATTCCGAAGTTCAATAATGTCAATTACTTCCATCACAACAGATTTTCCGGTCGGCAGTATACCGAAGAATTCGCCTCTATGGGTAGCATGAAATGATTTCCGTGTGGTGACTTTATCGCCTTCTGCAAGCATGTCGTGAATTTGCACTTTTAAATCAGGAAAGGCAGGTTTGAGCAGGTGGTTAAAAAAGTAAATGACGCCATCTCTGTTTTTGGGCGATCCCGATGGAGCTGTATGATTTATAAAATCGTCAGCAAAAATTTCATTAAAACTATCCATATTTCCGCCTTCAATAAATTCCTTATTAAATCTGCGGACAATAGTTTTATTCTGTTCTGTTGACATATGCTCTTTTTATGAAACAAAAATCCACACTATAGCCATGCAGATATTGAACCAATCCGGCTTTGAACAGAATAATTACGACCTGTTTCGAAATTCAAGCGGCGTACAGAGAGCGATTTTTTTAAATGACCTGTTGAAATGCGAAGGATCGGAAAAGTCCAGCTTATACGCAATTTCAGCAATAGTAAGCTTTGTATAAAGCAGATAATTTTTTGCTTCGATAAGTATCATTTCATCAATAAATTCATGTGCTGTTTTATCAGAACAGGATTTTATAGCCCTGTTGAGATGGTCAGCCGAAACGTGAAGCATGCGGGCATACTCACTAACTTTCCTCATTGTGAGAAAATGCTGACTTACAAGTTTGAGGTAATTGTTAAACAGATCCTGAAGGGCTCCTGTTCTGCCGGTATTATTGATTATCCATTCTCCATAATTTCTGTTGGCAAGGATAAGGATCTGTTGAATATAAAGGCGTATCATATCACTGCATCCGGATTGATTCCGCCTTATTTCCTGCTCCATTTTAAAAATAATAAATTCAATATCTACAGCTGTTTCTTCTTTAAGCTCAAAACATTGGGTTCCGGAAAAACTGAAAAACGGGAAGCGCTGCTTTTTATTGAGGTCAGGTATTGCTTCAGCTATAAGGCTTTCACTAAACAGCATATAGTAAGCGAGAAAGTCAGGACTGAACTCATGAAGGGAAAAAATCTGTCCGGGAAATCCAAATAGAATTGAATTTCTCCGGGGTTTATATTTCTCAAGGCCGACATCAAAATCAGCTGTGCCTGTTCTGGTAAGAGAAATTCTGTAATACTCCGTTTTAATCGGACCGATTTTGTTTTTCAGATCGATAGTAGAATATAGGCCAAAACCATTTTCGAGTAGGTGCGGAGTATTGTCCATGCCAAAGTCGCTTTTTCCCGAACCGGTCTTGTGAATTAAAAACAGTTCATTGTCCAGTTTGAATTTCCTGAATTCGGCCGGAATATTTTTGTACATGTCTTTTTGATATTACATGTAAAAATTAAAAAATCAAATCCCTTCCAGGTCGCGAAGTTTCTTCCAGAGTTCGCGGGTAACTGTTCCGGGTTCCCCGTTTCCGGTTTTTTGTCCATCCACTTCCAGCACAGGAAGGATGAGTTTGGTTGTACTGCTGATGAAAATTTCTTTTGCTTCCCATAATTTTTCAAATGGAATGGATCCGGCACGGAAATTAAATCCCTTAAAGCCGAGTAATTGTTTTCTGGTAATTCCGGGGAGTACGTTTTGCTCAGGTGTGAGGATTGTATCATCCGCCATCACAAGAAAGATATTTGTGCGTGGACATTCGCGCAGTTCACCTTGCGAATAATAGAGTACATCGTCGGCTTTGTGTTCGAGTATGGATTTCTGTAGAAGAATTGCCTGCAGATAATCAATTGTTTTGATTGCCGGTAACTGGCGTTGAAATTCAAATGTCATGAGCTTTAATCCTTTTTCGAAAATAGCAGGATTATAGCTCAATGGGGATTGAGTGATAACCAGGTTGGGTTGACCGATAGTGTAGCCATCCTCAGAAGCTCCACCTGTTAACGTGATCTTTATTCCGGAATCCGGAATCTGATTTTTCTGTATCAGAACAGAAAGCATTTGCTTTAGCTCATCACGACTATACCGGACAGGTAGTTGCATGGCATTTGCTGAATTGAAGAACCGATCCAGATGGTCTTCCAGGAAAACCGGATTTTCATTCACCGTCTTGAAGAAATCAAAAATGCCATAGCCACGCTGAATGGCCAGGTCGGAGACAGGGATTCTTGCTTCCTGAACAGGAATAAATTCGCCGTTAATAATTGACCATATTGCGTTCATCCTATTTGATATTTACTCCTCAGTTTCCCATCCAGCTTTTATAAATGGCCGCCTGTAACGAATCGGGATTATCGATTTTCCTGATCGTTAATTTTTTCTTTGCTCCGCCCTGTACTGATTCAGTGGTTACTGCCAGTCCTGCATAACCGAAATATGTCGGGTAGTCGATTTCCTTTGTGGAATAGACATACTGAAACACATCGTTAAGCGATTCACCAGTGATATTTTCGCATGCCTGTCTGAATTCTGCATCAGTGAATCCGCGGCCAAGTTCCTTATAATAATGCCAGTACAAAAAACGCATTACGTCATCCAGTGATTTTTGATTTTTTGTAAGGTAGCGAATACGGAAATCAAGTAAAATACCTACTACCGGTCCTTTTTCATAATAGGAAATCGATTTGTTTCTTTCCGTACCCTGGCGACCAAAAGGGCCGTCGGACCAGGTTTCATAACTTGATTCAGCAAGGGTCTGGTACAATCGACCCGGATTATTTTCTACAGAATTGATATTACCCTCAAAATCCTGGAGCAGACCCTGTTCATCAACCAGTCCGGCCCTTTTTACTATCAGGTATTCATAATAAACACTAAGCCCTTCGCTAACCCACAGGAGATTTGTTTTGCTTCCGCGATCATAGTCGAAAGGTCCAAGTTCGTAAGGCCGGATGCGTTTTACATTATAGTGATGAAAATATTCATGAGCAAGAAAATTCATCATCCCGTTCATGCCATCTTTTGTATTCAGGGCGTTTCCGCTAAAACTTACAGTAGTATTGTTGAGGTGTTCAATGCCGCCACGTCCGGGTCCGATTGCAATAAAAGTATATTGTTTAAAGGGTGTGTCTCCGATAACAGCAGTGGCAGCGTCCACCATTTTTTTAAGATTGCCCATACATAATC
>JAATGW010000267.1 GCA_015654495.1 Chitinophagales bacterium | reverse complement strand
TAACAACTCATAAAAATCGGTGATCGTTTCAGGATTCGGAGGAAGATGTGTTGTAAAAAATTGCTTGATACGCAATTCATCCTGGGTATTCCTTGCGTGACCGTTCTGAACATACCAACGATACAGCAACAAAGCCAGATTTGAAAGCTTTACTACTCTGTCGATATGCCCGCTTATCATCAACGCTTCATTTGCCAGACTTTCTGTTTTCTCTAAAGTGCTGCGGGTGATATGCAAGGTTTCAATTTTCTTTTCAAGAGAAATAACCTGAGCCAGATAATTAAACTTGTGATTTGCTTTTGCAGTTTCCTTTGCCTTCTCCAGAATTTTAAGCGCTTGTATCTTCAATCCTTTGTTATATAAGACGCGTGCATGATCAAGCATTTCGCTTAACTGAAGATCAGTGTTCTCGGCAGTTTTTAATAGTCGCAAACTTGCCAGCAGCTGCTTATATAAATGAGTTTTTAAATTGTTGAGCTGAGGCTTTGTTACATCACTTAGTTTTTTCAACAACTGCTTCTCGTCATATTCAGGCAACTTGTCCAAAGCATCAAAAAGTTGAATAATCTTCAGATCCTGCTTGCCTGAGCTGCGGGTGATATAAAGCTTAAAATGGCGCTTTTCTGATTTTTCAAGTGAACGCACTAATTGAAATAATATGTCGGTTGAACGGTTGGGCATCATAACAAAAATAACGTGAAAAGCAGTACCAGCAAGGGCTAGCGAATTTGCTCATTCCTTTTGCGATAATGAATTCTTCAATAAGTTGGTTTGAATGACCGAAAAATACGACCTACTTTCGATGTATCAAAGAAATACGAGGAAAGGGAAATGGCAAGCAATCGTTGAGGAGTTGGCAAATAATCGAAAAGGTCGTACTAAAAGAAATTATAAGATAATATCAGTATAGCAATATACTTCGAAGATTTTCATATGGCAAGCAATCGTTGAGGTCACTCCGTTTCTACGGCGTGGCTTTTTTTTATTAGCACGAATATACCTGTTATTATGAATTTGCAAAGAAATCGATTAACTTTTTTTTAAGTTTCATGCCGGATCATTGACGAAATACCAATCAGGAATTTCAAAATATAAATTTTTTTTAAATATATATAATCTCTCATTTCTTTCTGAACCGCAAACTAAAACGTTTAGGCATGGTTTGCAGGGGTGCCCGACTCTTTGTTGGCATATTGACAATCATAATGTTAGTTTTAGGCAAAGAGGTTAAGATTTCTCTTTTAAATTGCCAAAAAACCCTTTTAATCGCTTTCACCCAAATAATTAGCTAAACTTATAAGTTGGATTTGCGTATTTCTTTCGAAATATGCCATAGAATTCTCATAGTTCTTTTTTATCTAATTTGAAATTTTCAATTGAAGGGCCTGTGCTTCTTTTATACTTTTTTTTAGGAATAACTTGATTTCACCCCTTCATTTTTGATGTTTATCGAAAAAATTACTGCGCGGGAACCTGCTGGGATAGTTTTACCTGAAATAAAATGACATGAAAAAATTTCCCAGGGGTTTGCTAGTCTTCGTCCTGATTGGGTTTTCCGGCTGTTTAAACACATTTTACCCGATTGTAACAGCAAACGACCTTGTTTCAGACAAAAACCTTCAGGGCGAATGGCTCTTCGAAAATGAAAAACTGATCATCAGCCAGGCGGATAAATTTACAATAGAAGCTTCCGGACTCAGGCAGTTTACAGACAAGGCGCTGATTGTAAAGGGAATAGATAAATCCGGCATTGAAGAATTCAGAAACCTTGCATTCCTTGTAAAAATCGGCGATTATTTTTTCCTGGATATGTTTCCTGTTTTTACTGAAGAAGAAAAGAAGATGGACCCGATGTTTCGCTCATTTTTCCTGAAACAGCATTCCATATACAGGGTTGACTCTTTCCAGACCGGAACTGTACTGAGTATGCAACGGGTGAGTGATAAACTCATCCTGGAACAGATCGATCAGAAAAAGATCCGGATCCCGATGATTACAAGGGATGATGGAACTGTTATTCTTGCGCAGACCACCGAACTACAGATGCATATCAGAAAATATGCTTCAAATCCAATATTTTATGAAAAAGACCAGGCTCAATCATATCATAAATCAAAATAACTACGGGTTATGAAAAACATATTCATATTGTCCACGCTGGTTGCTGTTATGATTCAATGCAGCAGTTGTCTGAATCTTTACCAGCCACCATTTTCAGAAAACGAGTTAATCAGAAATGATGTGATTGTTGGCCATTGGAGATCAGGAAACACGGTAATTCATATCGAACCATACAGTGTCAGCAAAATTGCAGAAATAACAAATATTCAGATCGGACCTTCAAATGAAAATAAGCTTAGTGATCATGAAAAAGATTCAATCAACTTTTCCAAAAAATATGTTCTCAGCTATACCTTAAATGACGCTAAGTATTATTATTCGTTGGAGATGGGCTTTACCGGTAAGTCGTTTTTTGCACAGCTTATGCCAATCCTTTGTTTGCCTGAAGGTCAACTCGACACCGAAAGCAGGTATAATGCTTTTGCGGGCGATGAAGTTTTAAGCACTTATGGAATTGCGCGGATTGACTATAGTGAAAAAAATAAACTGACCCTGAATTTTATAGATGGAGAAAAAATCAGAGCCATGATTCTGAGCGGCAAAGCTAAAATACCACATGAATATGATGAAGTATTCAATAATTTTCTGATAACAGCTGATAAGAGTGAATTGAATAAATTACTTTATAAATATGGGGATGATGAGAAAATATACAGTACAAAGCACAGCTACCATTTTACAAAGACTACGATAAACTGAAATGAAAAAGCTGAAAAAAACATGTGGATCGGGAATTACAAATCAGGTCAGGATTTTATTGCATGTTGTTTTCTGGGTATTGAGTTATTTCATTTTATTGCAGGTATTCAGCCTTGGCAAAACGCCGGTGCAGGTCGACTTCCTGTATGACTTCCTCTTTCATCTTTTTCTTTTAGCTGCTGTTTATGTGAATTTATATGTATTACTTCCGGGAGTTAAAAGAATGACCGGATGGATATTTTATGGGTTTCAGATGCTACTGCTTGTGTCAATTATTACATGGCTGAATCTTAAGTTCTTCAACGAATGGTCAGCCGTCATCTTTCCCGATTTTTATTTCATATCCTATTATTCTGCGAAGGAGGTAGCACAAACGATTTTGGAATATCTGATTATTACAACGCTTTTGAAATTTTCAAAATCCTGGTTTACTGTCAACGAGCTGCAGCGACGGTTGTTAGAAGCAGAAAAAGAAAAAGTTCAGTTGGAACTGACTTCGTTAAAAGCACAGGTGAATCCACACTTTTTTTTTAACACGCTGAATGGCCTTTACGCCATGAGCTTTAAAAATAATCCGGTGCTGGCCACATCCATTCTGCAACTTTCAGATTTGATGCGCTATTTTATTTATGATGCAACGGCGGAAACCGTACCTCTTGAAAAAGAAATCAACATGTTACAGGATTATACATCTTTGATGAAGATGAGGGCCGATGAGGGTGCTGATATAGATTTTGAAATAAAGGGAGATCCTTCAGGTAAACATATTTCTCCATTGCTCTTCATTTCATTTCTGGAGAATGCATTTAAGCATGGAGTGAAAGGGGCAAGAGAAAATACTTTTATTCATACATTGATTGAAATAGAAACTGCCCGTATCAGTTTTAAGATCAGCAACAATAAAGGCCAGGCAGATGAACCCGGTTTTAAAATAAAAGGAGGTTCCGGACTTGAAAATGTGAAAAGAAGACTAGAACTTTTATATCCTCTAAAACATCTTTTAACTATAAAAGAAGATGAGAACAAATTTGAAGTGGATCTGCAACTGATTACAGTATGAAAATAAATTGTATTCTGGCGGATGATGAACCGTTGGCAAGAACAATTCTCGCCACTTATATAAATGATCATCCCAACCTTGAACTTATAGATTCCTGCAAAGATGCCTTTGAAACGCAGCTTGCACTGAATGAAAAGAGATGCGATATTCTTTTTCTGGATATCAATATGCCGCAGGTTTCCGGGATCAGTCTGCTTAAATCACTTTCCAATCCTCCGTTGGTTATTTTTACAACTGCCTATCCGGAATTTGCTGTTGAGGGATATGAACTTAACGCCATCGACTACCTGCTGAAACCCTTTTCATTCTAAAGATTTCTTAAGGCCATCAATAAGGCCGCTATACTTCTGCGAAAAACTTCGATCTCTGAACAAAATCCTGCAGCTGACGACTATCTTTTTTTTAAAGTTGATAAGAAACTGAAAAAAGTGGTTCTGGCTGATATCCGTTATTTTGAGGCGATCGGTGACTATGTAAAACTATACACAACATTGGAAATTCTTGTACTGAATGAATCCCTGAAAAACCTGATTGAAAAACTTCCGGAACATTTATTCTTCAGAATCCACAAGACTTATATTATTTCCCTCAATCATGTTCAGTATGTCGAGGGAAATTATCTGCGCTCCGGAAATACCGACTTACCGATCGGCGCAGGATATAAGGATGAATTCCTTCAGCGGCTCCAGGATAAAAGCAGGAAGAAGGGGAAGTAGTGATTTATTGCTGACCATTATTTTTCCACCAGCGAAAACCCACGAAACCCATAATCGCCAGAGGCGCTACCATGAGGTAAAGTATTCCACTATTCAAACCTCTGGCTGGCTTATGACCCATTTGTTGTGCAGTTTTTGTACAAATAGAACATTGGGCCTCAACGTTCAAGGCCAAAATGGAGGCTAAACCGATCATCAGCACCGGTAACACACGTTTCATAATAAGGCATACATTTAGTGCAAAGTTAAGGGTTCAACTCATTTTTATGGAAACAGTCTCAGCAGCACTTTTGGAAGCAACAACTATTCTCAAAGCTCTTGATGGGACTTCGTTAACTCCTGATCAACTGGGGAAAACAATTTCCGGCCTGTCAAAATTCGATATGGTCGACCTGATTGAAAATAACGGCATAAACGCCAGCTCCGGCGATAAAGCCGGCCGGCAGCAAATTCACTCCTTTGTTAATGAATTAAATAAGAGTGCTGACCTGTTCAATGATGAACTGGACAGGATAAAAAGGATGCGAAACACATTAAACCTTGAGGCCCTGGACCCTGTGATTAGTGCAGCGCGAAAGCTTATACATCCTGTGTATCAGTACACTGCAGATCTGCAGCAGGAAGATGAGGATTGATTTGCGGTAAAAAATAAAGGCTGCAAATTGCAGCCCATACCCATCCGTGTTTATAGTGATTTTGTTGATGGCGAACCATCATCTGCTTATATCTGTTGACTGGCAATTATTAACCCCACTGCAACTGCTAAAATCAGTATCAGAAACTTATTCATCATCATTGCTTTTAATTGCGAAACAAAAGTAGTGAGTTAGGATTTACCAGTAGTCAGCTATTGAGTATTCGGCATGATTAGTTATCCGTTTGCATATATAGCCTGCAATTTGCATATACTCTGTTATTTAATGTTTGAGCATTAAATATGGTGAATGAAAAAACAAAAGGCTGCAAAATGCAGCCTTTGTGTTCCGGTGTCGTGGTTAATCAAAGAAAATATCCTGTCTTGCCTTTAATCTCTCGTCAGAAAAAATACAGCCTCGCCTGAAGTATCAGATCCATAACCATATGTTCCGTTCAATTTTCCGGTAGCGGGATCAAAAGTTGCTTTCAGCGATACAACGGTGCCGTTATCAAAAGTATAAGTACCTGTAAGCGTATTGCCCGAATAATTCCAGGTTCCCGTTGCACCTACGGTACCTGAAGCCGCAATTCTTTGAAGTACACCACCCGATTGAAACACGAGTCCGTAGTAAGTATCAGGGACTGTGTCACCATGTTTACCGCTCCATTTACCAACAATGAAAAAAGATGGCTTTACATCGTCTTTTTTGCAGGAGAATATTGCCATTGTCATAATCATAATGCCTGTCGTTAATGTTCTTAGTTTCATCTGTAAAAAATAAATTCGTTAATAAATTATTGACAGAGCAAAACTAATCATCCGGAGGCCCTGCTGCCAGTTCATTTGAGCAGATGGCAGTATTCTTTTGTATTCTGCAGATCTGTCTGGTATTCAGAGATGAGTGAGAGAATAAGTCTAGTTGTTGAATCTAACGATATACAGTAACCGTAAAAATGAAAATCTTAATAAAAAAAATAGCGGAGCTTGTCCGCCATCTGAATAATCAAATATAAAAATCCCGGGATTCAGAATTTTTCAAACATTTCCATAAATTCCTGCCGTTTTGAACGTGAAATACTCACGGTTGCGTCGTTATTCATCACCACATAACCGCCGTCGCCCCTCACATATTTCTTTATCTGATTTAGATTCACCAGGTAGGAATGGTGTATCCTGAAAAAGTCTGCACCCGAAAGAGCTTCATCAATATCCTTCAATGATTTTGATACTATAACTTTTTTACCCCCGGCTAAAATGACAATTGTATAATTGCTTTCTGCTTCTGCATACAGAATATCTTCTGTCGGTATGAACAGCAATCCGTCATTAGTTGTGAGTGCAATTCTTTTTGGCGTTGATTTTGCCGGCTGCCTTAAGGTTTGCAATAACAATTCCATTTGTTCACGTGATGGTCTGTTTTTCCTGGCCTCAATTCTGCTAACCGTTGATTTCAGGTCTTCGGGATCCACAGGTTTCAGCAGATAATTGAGCGCGCTGTACCTGAATGCTTTCAAAGCAAACTGGTCGTAAGCAGTACAAAAAACAACATCAAAATTCAAATTGTCAAAACGTTCGAGCATATCAAAGCCATTCATATGCGGCATCTCAATATCAAGAAAAATAACATCCGGTTGATGCAGATTAATAGCTGCGATCCCGTCTTCACCACTATTACACATGGCTGCAATCTGTACCTGGGGGCAATAGGTTTTCAACAGCCACTCCATCATCTCAAGAGCATTTCGCTCATCATCAATCAATACGCATCTGATCATGTTTCAGTTTTTTAATTTTCAATCGGAATAGTCAGAATCACCTTGGTTCCCCGTGCTATGCCCATGGATTCAGTTAAGTCTTCGATCTGCACTGATGCCTGAGTTGTAGCATGGCTGTTCAACAAACTCAACCTGCTTTCTGTGAGTTTCATCCCCAGCGATTTTCTGGTGGCTGCCGTTTTACTTTTCAATTTCCTGGCCTTCTCCCGCCCCACACCATCGTCTTCTATTATACACGCCAGCAGATTGCCATTCCTGATACCTACTCTAATGCTGAGG
>JAATGW010000073.1 GCA_015654495.1 Chitinophagales bacterium | reverse complement strand
AGCAGAATTATTGGGGAGTCGCGGAATGGTTATCGTTAAAACAGAATGGAACGCAGCAATCGTTGATGAGCTTGAAAAGGGCTGTAAGAAAATCCTTAAGGGAAAGAATATTTCCTTTAAAACCCTTGTGGTGCCTGGTGCTGTTGAAATTCCTTTTGCTGTAAAAGCCTATAGCCAGTCTATTAAAGAGGAATCAAATTTGCCTGATGCATATATTGCGCTTGGGTGTGTAATCCGTGGCGACACCCCTCATTTTGACTATGTATGCAAAGCTGTCACTGACGGTATTGTTCAACTTAATCTCCAATTGCCGGCGCCTGTAATTTTTGGCGTGTTAACAGTTGAAAATGAAAAGCAGGCGAGGGAAAGAATTGGCGGCAAACATGGTCACAAAGGGGAAGAGGCCGCACTCACAGCAATTGCAATGACCAGACTTGTACAATCACTGAAAAGAAACACGGAGTAGTTAACATAAGCAGAATCAGAAGACGATGAAAGTTGATTTGTTTGTACCTTGTTTTATGGATCAGTTGTATCCGGAAACTGCATTCAATACGGTGAAAGTTCTGGAGAAAGCGGGCTGCCTTGTTAACTACAACAGCAATCAGACCTGCTGTGGCCAACCCGCATTCAACGCCGGATTCCAGGCGGAGGCCCGTGCGGTTTGTGAAAAATTCTTAAATGATTTTGAGTCGAGTGAAATCGTAGTGACTCCAAGTGCATCCTGTGCCGGATTTATCAGAAATTATTATCCGGGAATTTTCAGAGATTCGCGTGCATCTGCAGAAGTAATATCAGCAACAAAAAAAGTTTTTGAACTGAGTGATTTTCTTGTAAACATACTCGGTATAGATAATCTTGGCGCGAGCCTTGAAGGAACGGCAACCTATCATGATTCCTGTGCCGGCTTACGTGAATATGGTATTAAAAAAGAACCCCGCCAGTTGTTGAAAAATGTTCAGGGGCTGGAATTGAAGGAAATGAATGATGTTGAAACCTGCTGCGGCTTCGGAGGAACATTTGCTGTTAAATTTGAATCTATTTCGCTTGCAATGGGAGACCAGAAAACCGATAATATTTCGGATACTGGTGCGGGTTATGTTATCTCTACTGATATCAGTTGCCTGATGCATATACAGGGTGTAGCGGAAAACAAGAAACTTTCTGTTCGCTCAATGCATCTGGCTGATGTACTTGCGAGTGGATACTAAGATGTTCAACGTTAAACGTTGAACCTTAAACGTTGAACACCTCCACACTTAAAACTAAAAACTAATAGCTAATATGGCTCACTGGCTGCTGAAATCAGAACCTACTGCTTACTCATGGGAGCAGATGATGAAAGACAAGAAAACAAGCTGGACAGGGATACGCAACTATGCTGCCCGCCTGAATTTGAGAAGCATGAAAAAAGGCGACGAGGCGTTTTTCTATCACAGTAACAAAGGACTGGAGATTGTGGGCATTGTGAAAATCGTAAAAGAAGTTTATCAGGATCCTACAACTACCGATGAGGCCTGGGTAGCGGTTGATATTGCACCGGTAAAAACTTTAAAGAAACCGGTCACCATGGTTGAAATAAAACAAAACAAAAAGCTTTGGGAGATGGCCCTGCTTCGTATAAGTCGTTTGTCTGTTCAACCCGTTACTGAGGAAGAATGGCAGACCATATTAAAAATGGCTGGTGAATAATGACAGTTTAAATATTTGCCGATGCAAAAAAAGAAACTCGTTGTATTAAGTGGTGCAGGTATCAGTGCAGAAAGCGGTTTAAAAACCTTTCGTGATTCAGATGGCCTATGGGAAGGCTATCATGTGGAAGATGTGGCGACTCCGCGTGCATGGAAAAAAGATCCTTCCCTTGTTCTGGATTTTTATAATCAGAGGCGCGAACATGTTCGCAATGCGAATCCAAATGCAGCTCACATAAGGCTGGCAGAACTGGAGAAGAAATTTGATGTCACTATTATCACACAAAATATTGACGACCTGCATGAACGCGCCGGAAGCAGTGATGTTCTTCACCTGCATGGAGAAATATTTAAAATGCGAAGCGAAAAAAATCCAGCATTGATCTATGAAATAAGAAAGGATATGCAGCTCGGCGATCTTGCAGAGGATGGTGAACAACTACGACCTGCTATTGTCTGGTTTGAAGAACCAGTCCCCCTGATTGAAGATGCCGCTGAAATTGCATCGCAGGCCGATATTTTTGTAGTAATTGGAACTTCGCTTGTGGTTTATCCCGCGGCCGGATTGATTCACTATGTGCCACGTTTTGCTCCGAGATTTTTTATTGACAAAAAAATTCCGTCGGGTATTCAGGCTGCGAACAGCATCTTCATCGAGAAACCTGCAACTGAAGGAATTATAGAACTGATGGAACTTCTGGAAAAAGCCTGATTCTGTTTTTATGTATGTACGAAACGAATTCCTTCTTTTTCCAGTTCTTCAAGTACTGGTAAATATATATCGGGATAAATCGGAATTATTACGCCTTTCCTGGAAATTTTTCCTTCCAGGATCATCGTGGCAGCGATACCAAGGGGGAGTCCTACAGTGCGCGCCATTGCTGTATATACACTGTCTTTTCCCTTTGCAATAAAGTGACTTGAAACTGATTTCTCAACTCCCTCTTCGGTATAACCGAGTTCATGCAGCATTATGATCATGTCCTTATCGTCAGGCGACAATGCAAGCCTTTTTTCCAATATGTATAATAGTACTTCGGCTGCGCTGCATCTGCCTTTATTGATCAACTCAGGCGAATCAAGGCCGAGATAAAATAATTGTTTCAAAGCCAGGTTTGCTTCATGCATTTCAGAAGCCATGCGGGATGTTGCGGAATGTTTCACTTTCTCGATATTCATATCCTGAAGGTGACCGGTTTCGTCAACCATCAGAAACTCATTTACAGGGTCAGATCCTGCTGGGGTAATGCTTTTCCCCGACTCTATCATCTGGATCAGGTTTTCCAGATGCTCCTTTGTATTATTGAATCTTTTGGCCAGGGTGTCGTGCAGCCAGTCAGAAAAACCATTGCGATCAAAATGTATCTGAAAAAAGGCCGAAAGGCTCATTCCATCTGTATCATATTTGATCTGATCATCGGTAAGTTTTAAATCGATGAGGTTTTTCCAGCCAAAAGAAAAATCGGGATGCCTTAATGTGGTTCTTAGAAAAGTGGAAATTCCTTCAAGTTTATATAGAGGTATGTACGACAATGAATCTCTGTTAGGGTACCATGCATAACTAACTGAGCCCGGAACGGT
>JAATGW010000715.1 GCA_015654495.1 Chitinophagales bacterium | reverse complement strand
TTGTTGTGTACATAATTGCTTTTTTTGCGCTTGACTTTGCCATAATAATGGGTTTTATTTTCTGATTTGATCAATAGCTCAATCTGATAAAGCTATAGAAACTCTAGAGTTCAGATAACTTTTCACGCAGGTAAAAGCATTTGTGGAAAAAAAAGTATAACTATTGGAGATTAACAAGCGCGGTGTTAGGAAAACCCTGCATTTACCCAGGTGTAAAAGTGGAATTGAAAACCTGCTATGAATACAGGTTTTTACAAAAAGGCTGGCAGAATTTCCCGCGAATCTATCCGCCCCGCTTTCACTCAATCAGGCTGGAATCCGCTTCCCGACTGGATTTCAAAGATTGACCAATGCAATAGTGTTATGTAAATTATAATTTCCGGTGCCGGAAAAACAGCTCATTACAGAACCGGAAAAAGGAAACAAGCCATTTTTCGGTTATGGATTTACGTGTGAGCGCCTGTTCAGATTTTTCCATGCGCTTTAGAAATGAATCGAAGGCTCTGGTCGATACCGGTCCGATTTTTTCCGTCATTTGCCACCATTCTGAGAGCATATTCATATAGCCGCCGGCTTCAGGGTTCCATTTTAAAATCGCTTCCAGCTCAAGCAATTCTTCTTTTGTTGATTCACCCGCCAGCTTTTTTGCCATCAGGTTCCATAGTCGTTTCTCGTCTGTCATCTTCGCAAATCTGTAATAATCATTCACTGTCATCCATTTACATTATCGAAATTGTGCCAGTAGCATAATGCTGTGATCCTCAAATAGATACCGAGTGGCGAATTGCCGGGATTGTACGGTTTTGACACATTCACCTGTCCTGTTATGTATCATTCTGCTCACCGGATTCACTTTAAATAATTCCTATTATGCTTCGGAAACAGCTCTCAATTGCTCCGGAAACAGCTTTCGATCAGTACTGAAATTCGTCCCCGAATATCCAGGGTCGGCAATTTGCCAATTGCTATACTATCTCAGCAGGAAGTGAAAATTTGACCCGCAGGAATCGAATCCCGGGAATTTAACTGCAACCTCCGATAACCAAACTAAACAGATCCGCAAACTGTATTCATGACTGTGCCGATCCTCAGATTCTGGTGACCCCGGTTCGGGAACCGACCATGGAATTGACTACAATAGTTATAGATACCGGTAAACCATAACCGAAAATACTACCAGCCTGTCCCGGGATAACTCCCGCAGAATATAAGTTCAGAATAATATCACGAATCCATTTTCGGATCCCGCAGAAAAAAATCAGTGAAATGCTGAATTACCAATATTTAAATGATGGGCTAAAAACCGGTAAAATGATTCGTCGCCTGCCTGGAATTGCATCAGGAACCAATTCCGGAATAATCCGCAATGGAAAATCTGTCATTTTTTGCGACAGTTTTTCCTGTCATCTTTTTTTGGTATGAAACCTGCATGGAACTAAAAAAAAGGAGGTTTGTATGACTAACACAATTGCAAAAAGACAAAATGGTAATCCATCCGCAAGTTTTGGAAATGTTGTCGACAACATCTTCCAGAATAGCCTGCGCCGTTTTTTTGATGACAATTATTGGGAATCAGACACCGCTTCGAATACCGGCAGGTTTCCAGTAAACATCAGGGAAACGGACGCCAGTTTTGAACTTGATGTTATCGCTCCTGGTTGCAGGAAAGAAGATTTCAAAATCAGTATTGACGACAACACACTCAAAATTTCATTCGAACAAAAAACGGAAAACACATCAGGAAATGAAAAGTCAGGTTGGGTAAGAAACGAATATGTTCAGCGTTCCTTCAGCCGGAGTTTTTCGCTTGATGACACGGGGGATCCCACCAAAATCAATGTGACTTACACTGATGGAATACTTCGGGTAGTCCTTGCTAAAAATGAAAAAGCAAAACATATTTCACGAAGTATCGAAGTGAAATAAAATTGAAAGGTTTCAAAAACTACCAGGTGGGGAAATATTCCCCACCCTTTTTTTGCATCGGGGTTCTCCTTTGAATTGAAACTGCAGGTACTCTTCTTCAGTCTGCATTGATCCGCAATCCTCCCATCACCGGTCATGGCTTATCAACCTTTCCGGAAACGCTGTTTTTCTTAATTTGCTCCTCCATCAGCAATACAACGGAAGGCCCGTTAATGCTTATCTCAAAACCTTTGCAGCTTTTCCGGGCCGGACAGGCACTATCTGCTATTTGCTTGCCTACCTCCTCCTCACTTTGAACCGGATAAATCCAACAAGCGCATTTATCACGCACTTAATATTCCGGGATCTGTTGGTTTTGCGGTCAACGCTTTTTTCTTTGGAGATAATCTCACTGTTTTTATAAATATTGCCTGGGGAATCATTACAATAACGGCGGCTCTTGTTATCGGGCAGAAGAAGAAACGAAGTTGAGCAGGGAAATCGCCTGTTTTTTATATTGATTAAGTTTCTGCTGATATTCCTTTTTATCACTTACCAGGCAGAGGTAATAATATGCGCCGTCAACAAGAACAAAAATGATATCAGCGGTTTGAACCGGATCTTGCACGCTGAGTATACCCCGGTTTTTGCAGTCGGCTATTAATTGCTGGAGATTGTCGCGAAGTGTATCAAGAAGATCCTTGTATTTTCTTTTGATCGACTTATTTCGAAAAGCCATAGAATAACAACTATATGAAACACTGTCGGCAAAAAGGGCATTCCATTTATTGGAAAATATATTATCGATCACTTTTAGTAAATTCTTTTTTGGCCCTGCATTAACATCATCCTGAATCCGGTAGATAAGTAAATATTTATCAAGGATGAATTCTATAAGGCTATCAATAAGCGACTCCCGGCTTTTAAAATAATGCATCACCAGGCTGGGATTGATATCGATTAATGCCGCTGTTTTGGCTATAGATGCATTTTCAAGTCCCTCTTTTTTTGCGAGTTGATAAAATGCTTTTATGATCTCCTGCTGTCGGGGTGTTTTAAGGCTTTTTCTTCCCATAAAAAAAATGATCCATTTATAGTTAATAAATATAGGTGAACGGCCAAATAATTGGCCCAAATAATTACTTCTGCGTTAATTAATTATAAATTTATCATTAGGAAATAATAAATAAATTGAACGTATATTCAATTTATTTTTTCGGGAACGCTCGATTGCCCATATTTGTTCCTGCGTTCTGAAATTAATTATGACAGTACCCCGGTTTCACCCTTCTCATTAGAAAGATCTTATTGCATTTATTCAGACCAAAACTCTTTCAAACATGAAAAAAGCTGCTTATTTCACTTTAATTTTTTTAGTGTTATGCGCTGCATCATTTGCACAGACTATCACAGTTTCCGGCACTGTTTATTCTGCTGCTGACAGCAGTGTTTTGAGCGATGTCTCTGTGATGGTAAAGGGAAGTTCAACAGGAACAACCACAAATTCAGCAGGGCGTTTTCAACTAAGCGTGCCGGGCCAGGCCACCCTTGTTTTTTCCTCACTCGGATTTACAGCACAGGAAATTCCTGTAAACGGAAGAACTGAAATCAGTCTCTACCTTATACAGGATGCTTCAAACCAACTAGCGGAAGTAGTTGTTACAACTGCTCTTGGTATTAAAAAGCAACAGAAAACGCTGGGCTATGCCATTCAGGAAGTGAATGGAGAAACCATGGCAAAAACAAAAATGCCCACAGCAGTTGGTGCATTAACCGGAAAAGTTGCCGGACTTAATGTAATCAACACCACGGATCTTTTTCAAAACCCCACCATCACGCTCCGGGGAAGAACACCATTGATTGTGATCGACGGAATTCCGGACCCTACTGCGGATCCCTACAAACTGAATGCGGATGATATTGAAAGTGTAACAGTATTAAAAGGCACAGCAGCCGGAGCCCTTTACGGCGCGCTAGGCGTAAATGGTGCTTTATTATATACGACCAAAAAAGGGAAAAAGGGAAAACTTGTAGTAGAAGTGAACTCTTCAACAATGTTCCAGACCAGCTATACCGTTGTACCAAAAGTTCAGACACAATATGGAAATGGTGATGCCGGGAAATATGCTTATATCGATGGTTCCGGAAACGGAACCGAAGGTGGTGGCTGGATCTGGGGACCAAAACTTGATCAGCGTGATCCATCAACGCCCAGTGGCTATTGG
>JAATGW010000241.1 GCA_015654495.1 Chitinophagales bacterium | reverse complement strand
GCCATTGTCTGTGCTGTAGAATATCCATCCGGGATTAGGGCTGCGCGTGCCGGCAATTACCACATTATTTCCTGCATAGGCGATCGCGTCTATTCTCCCACCCGGCATGATTTCGGTTACGCGCCAGGGTATTTCTCCGGCCAAAAGGGATGTGTATATGACGGATGAAATGCAAAACAAAAAAAATACTTTGTTATTCACGATTGAAAATTTAGTTGTTAGTTCATAGTTCATAGATCATGGTTCATAGTTCATGGTTCACAGTTCATGGTTCATAGTTCATGGTTCATGGTTCATGGTTTAAAGTTCATCTATGAACTGTGATCTATGAACTATGAACTAACAACTATGAACTTCAGTCAATATCTTTTCGGATCCACTACTAAAAAATACCGCGAATCCCTGCCTGCCATATACAGCAGCCCGTCTTTTCCTGCTAAACCGTAAACTTTTTTAAGCTTCCACGACGGCGCTACGTAGTCGATCTTCGGACTTCCGGGATTTAAAAGATCAACCTGCACAAAGCTGTCGTTGATCGAATTGATAGTATATGCTTTACTACCTATCACGGTTAACCGACCCGGGCCGGACATCTGGTCAGATTGCAGAAATCCTTTTTCTACGGGCCCGGCAGGGTTTGAGATGTCAAATACGACCAATGCATTGGAAGAATAGGCAACATCAACGAGGCTATTTCCTTTTAGTTTGAAATCGCATGTACAACCATATCTCGCCGAATCAATAAGGCTTGTAACCAGCTTCGGATTTTTTTTATCAGAAACATCGAGCACTCTTACAGATCTGCCCACTTTAATTGCAAGGCTGGAAAAGCAACCTCCCGTATATGCATAGCTGCCATTTACAAAAACTGCAAAATTCCCATCGTTGCCGGTCGATATGCTGCTGATTATTTCAGGGTGGGCGGGATTTCGGGCATCAGCTATATACAGCATCCCATCATCATCATGTGTTAAATACAAATAACCCTCATGGTAAACTACTTTTCTTAAACGATCAGATCCCGGGCCACCCGGTCCTACGTTGAAAGCATATAGTTTCTTTAGATTTTTTGGATCACCTGCATCTACTACTATGCATTTATAGTTGGAGAAGGATGCGATATAGATATATTTTCCATGTTTTGCAACACCCATTGCATCGAGCAGTTCGGGATCCCTGAAGCTGGAAACCAATATGGGTTTGCGGGGATTAGAAATGTCTATAACTGCAAGGTTATTACTGCCTCTGCAGGGCACATAAGCATAATTCCCGTCAATAAGAATATCTTCCGGCTCATCCAGTTCCTTAGGGCTATATAATGCTCCGAGAAGACCCTTGTCGAAATCCTTTGTAAGTGCCGGTGTATAGGTATACTTTTCGCGATTGAAAGTTTTAGCATAAAGGTCTGCCGTAGAAAAAGCGGCTCTCACAATAAAGCCTTTATTAGTGCCTCCTATGGCGATCACAGAATCCTCCTGCTCTATTGCAATTACATGATCCAGCCAGTCGCCCTCAGCAGGAGTAGGCACAGGCCCGTCGTCAATCCAGGTTTTACCTTCATCATATGAAATAAACAGCTTTTTCTGGCTGGTATAGGTTGTATAGATAAGGGTGTGAAAACCCAGATACACAAAATCATCGGCAGCTGCTCCATTACCAGGGTTACCCAAATATGTCAACTGTTCGGGCGAATCCTGGTTGGCCTGGTAAATATTTCCCTTTTCGCTGGCCTGTATAATGGTTCCCGGCCGGATGTATTCTGTAGCGTAGAGGGCGGTAGTAGTATCCATTTTGTTCCAGAGTTTCCAGCTTTGTCCATCGTCTTCTGACTTGTATATGCAACCCGCCCAACCATTTACCATAATCCCGTTGCGTACCATATCGAAGCGGTAAAGCCCTCTGTGGGAAACAACGACTTTTGTAAAGCTTGCACCTTCATCAGTACTTCTGTATACTGATCCGCCGGTGGAATCCGTATCACTGATTAAGATTGTGCCTTGTTTGGTAATACAAATTCCATAGGACAAAGCCCAGTTACCGTTCCGGGTGCTTTGAGATACTTTACCAATGCGAACCCAGCTTTTACCAGAGTCTTTCGACCTGAACAATTCAGAGCTTTCATTGATGGCAAAAATGACTCCGTTTTTTACAGCCGCAATACAGGTAACACCTGTTCTTTTTTCTGTTGAAGGAAGTTGCTGTCCTTTTTGCCAGCTAAAGCCGTTATCGGTACTGTAAAATATCCATCCGGGGCTGGGCCTTCGTGTACCTGCAATCACAACGTTGTTCCCTGCATAGGCGATAGCATCGATCCGGCCACCCGGAATAATTTCGGTTACCCGCCAGGGTATTTCCCCTGCATAGGTCACAGTAGTAACAACCAGTGAGATGAATATCAGAAATATCAGGTCCACTCTAATCGACTTACTCATTATTTCCATTTTATTCTCCGTAATGCTAACGTTGAACGTTCAACCATTTTGCACGATGTGCTCATTCTATTCTTTCAAGAGCCACATCGTTTCACTGATCTGGTCGCCACCGGGAAACTGTCGCGCGACAGCGGCATTGATATTATCCTTGTTCAACGTGTATTCATTTGTGGGGTATTGCCAGCGCTGCGGAACTTTATGGCTCGGTATGCCTGGGCCAGCTACGGCCATTTCGGGAACACCGGTTCTTCTTAAGGTAAAATAAGGCTCGTAACCGGAGTTGTAGTTGGAAGCGATATAACGCTGAAATAAAATTTGCTGCAAGCCTCTTGCCGGATCATACACTACTTTGGGTTCTGCCATGTAGCGGCTAACGGTATCCAACGGCGTATTGTAATAAGCAAGTGAAGCAGTAATACCCTGTTTATAATAGGTTTCTGCATTGCCGCCAGACCACCAGCCGCGAACGATGCCTTCAGCGATTGCAAAACTCACTTCATAGAAACCCAGAAAGAGATTAGGTTCAAAATTGGGTTGGGAAAAAAATCCAGGGTTTAGCATCGAGGCTTCCGCCTGTCGTGCAGTATTATCAGCATTGGAGGCATCGGGAGGTAAGCCATTGTAAGCACTGAAATCATATATGGATTTACCCGCTGCTGCTGCAGCTGCGGTGATAGATGCCCAGTGAATAATACGCGGATCCCTGAACGCTCTGAGACTGTCACTAAATGGTTTTGCCAATCCAAAATAAACCCATGCCTGGTTATTGTACAACACATAGGGAGTGGACAGATTGGTGGTTTGTTGTGCATGATCCGCATTGCTTTTAAAAATCGGGTACTTCGCCGGATTGTTCATTAAATCAGCAAAGAGCGTGGCAGGTTTAATATCTGCATCAGTTAGTTTCCGCGACAAGGACATGATCACCCGCAAGCGGAGAGAATTGATGAATTTTTGCCATTGAGTGAGATTGCCATTGTATATGAAATCACCCTGTACCGGCATGCCTGACGCAATGATGTTGTTGGCCGTATCGAGGCTGGCCAGAATTGTTTTGTATACTTCTTTTTGTGCATCATATGCTGGTTTTTTTATCCCCGATGCCAGTTGTAGCGCCTGCGAACAAGGCACATCACCAAACTTATTGGCAAGCATATAATAGTTGATAGCAATGAATAGTTTGCCTATGGCCACATAGGCATTATTGCCGTTGGCTGCATTAATCATCTCCTGTGCATTGATGATTTGCTGGTATTCATTCATATTGTTGGTGGTCCAGTTGTATGACTGCCCGTTCAGCGAGTGGTTGGAAAAACCTACCAGCTGTTGCGTAACCAACCCGGTAGAAAGGAAATAGGCATCGTCGCCTGAAGCCACTACGGAAAACTGAAATAGGTTTCTTTCAAGATAGGTCAGCAGGGAACTGGCAATGGGTTCGGTAGGAGCGTTGGGGTTGTTTTGAAAAGAGCTCATTTTCTTGCATGAAGTAAAACCGGCAGCAACTACCAATACAAGTATGATAAACCGCTTCATAATATTTTCAGTTATAAAATTTAGAATTTGAGTTTGAGTTGAAATCCGATCGAGCGGGCTGTAGGCGACTTCAGACTGGCATTTTGTGTTTCATCGCTGAGGAGCCAGCTGGGGTCGTCGCCCCAGGATTCCCTCTTCGTAAATAGCAGGAGGTTGCTTCCGAAAATAGAAAGGTCTGCAGTCTTTATCATCAGCTTGCGGAATATTTTTGAAGGCATGCTCCAGGTGAGTGCCAGTTCACGCAATTTCAGATAATCAGCATCCAGGAAGTTTTCTGCCCTGCCACCTCCCAGGTTCCCGATAGTTTGCTGAAAGCTCTGGTAATTGGTAGCTTTTGTATTTGGAGCATACTCCCTGCTATCCTTAATAATATTGCCAAGACCATCGTACTGTACGGTACCGCTTACGATCACCACACCATCTGCCACATAGTTGTTTAAACCGTTGGCAGCATCTTCCCTT